>NZ_JNZR01000030.1:0-70799 GCF_000717585.1 Micromonospora globosa | reverse complement strand
AAGATCCAGTCAGGGTTGGCTGCGGTGATCACCTGCACCCAGGGATCCTGACCGATCGTCCTGACTAGACAGACACCGGGGTTACGAGACGTCCCTTAGGCCCTGTCCTGTCGATCATGGAAGCCAGATGATGGCGGCGATGAGGACCAGGCTGGATCGGTAGAGGGACGCGCGTTTGGCGTAGCGGGTGGCCAGTTCGCGCCACTGCTTGAGCCGGTTGAAGCAGCGTTCCACGACGTTGCGCTTGCGGTAGACCTGCTTGTCGAAGGCCGGTGGTCGCCCGCCGTGGCTGCCCTTGGCGGCCCGGCGGGCGACCTGGTCGCTGCGTTCCGGGATGACATGTCGGATCCCGCGTTGTCGTAGGGCTCGGCGGGTCGAGTCATGCGCATAGCCCTTGTCCGCGATCAGCACGTCCGGTCGCTTGCGGGGCCGACCCGGTCCGGGCTCGTTGACGCGGATAGCGTCCAGCAGCGCCAACAGTTGCGGGTTGTCGCCGGCTTGGCCGGGGGTGAGCAGGACCGACAGCGGCCGTCCGCGTCCGTCGACGGCGAGGTGGATCTTCGTGCTCAACCCGCCGCGGGACCGGCCGATGGCCTCGCCATCTTGCGCACCAGGCGTCGCCGCACTTGTCGGGGAGCCCCTTTTTTGCGGGCGCCAGCGGCATGCTGGTGCGCCCGCACGATCGACGAGTCGATGCTGATCGTCCACTGCACCGGCGTGCCGTCGTCATGCACCTGCGCCGCCGCGAGAATCCGATCCCATGTCCCGTCGGCCGTCCACCGACGCAGGCGTTCGTGACAGGTCTTCCACGGCCCGAAGCGTTCCGGCAGGTCCCGCCACGGCGCGCCCGTGCGCAGCTTCCACAAGATCCCGTTGATGACCCGCCGGTGATCCCGCCACCGCCCCCGCGCACCGCCAGGCTCCGGCAACAGCGGCGCGATCACCGCCCACGCCTCATCGGTCAGCTCACCACGACGCACCACCGGCACATCGTCAACGACCAACCACTACAAGATCGGCAGGACACGCCCTAGCCCGGTCCTCCGACCCGGGTCGGTCCGCGTCGTCCCAGGCATGATCGCGTCCGCCCCGGACGTGGCCCGGCCCGCCAGGCCCCACGGAGGCGCCGGCCCTGCAGCGGTTCAGGATGCGACGGTCTGGGCGACGGCCACGAACCCGACGACGGCGGTGAGCAGCGTGACGACCTGCGCGAATCGACGGTGCCGGTTCAACATCCCCGAGATCCAGTGCGGCTCCCGCGACGTGCCGTCCTCACGGTCGGGCCGGGGTGGCACCAGAAGAATGGCCGCTGCGATCGGCAGGCCGAATCCCATGCCGTACGCGATGCCCTGCCACCAGGGCGCGACATTGAGCAGACCGAGAACGATCAAGGCCCATGTCGCGGCGGATATCCGGAACGTCGTCACGGCCAGTCCGGTGTCCAGTCCCCAGATCAGCGCCCCCCTGGTGTTGCCGTAGCGGAAGACCAGGTTCTTCGGGGTCTGACGGCGGAAGGTGATCGGGCACATCGTGCGGCGACGGAACGACAGGACGTCCAGCACGATCAGCGCGCCGATGCACACCAGTGCTGCCGCCAGGCGTGCCTTCTCCGGAAGCAGGTACGTGCCGAGGGCCATGCCGACGAAGTTGGCGATGCCGAAGAGTGCGGTCGCTGAGACCAGGAATCCGGCACAGAGCGCCCCTGTCGGCAGTCCTGCGTCGCGGAACCGGTGAGCGAGTGAGTTGCCCCCCTGCACCAGAGGGGTTCGAGGGGTGCCGCTGAGAGCCAGCGGACGCAACATCCCCACGAACGAAACGCCTCAAGGACTGAACAACTGGGCGAAGCCCGCGGTCATGGCCAGGACCACCATGGCCGGAACGACGAGATCAGACGGAGCGGTCATACATTCTCCGGCGCCACCGCAGCCTGCCGGGAGCCACCGACGTCACGTACCGAGGCGCGGACGAGTTCGAGTTGCCGGATCGAAGGAATGCTACTGGCGCGGGTCATCCGCCCATGCTCGATGACGACTGCGGCAGGCGTCAGCTTGAGCCCCAGTCCGGAGGCGATCTTGCCATCGCGGTCGATCAGAGTCCGCTCGGGATCCAGCCGGTAGCTCAGCGCGAGCTCGCCGGCGCCGTCCGCCCCCTGGCCGGGCTCGACGACCAGGAAGAGGTCGGGGTGGACGCTGCCGTCCAGCGAGGCGGCGATCGAGCGGCATGTGCCGCATCGGTCGGAGAGCAGAAGCACGACCCCCCGGACCGCGGTGTCCAGAGTCGCCGGCAGGCCGGCTCTGCTCGGCGTGCGGTCGGCCGGCAGATCGAGCGGGATCGGCCGGTCGACCAGACCGCTGTACTCCCGAAGTTGCTCGATGGTCCGGTACATCTCGACCTGCGAGCCGAGAAGCAGCAGGAGCAGCGTTCCCAGCAGCACGACGGCCACCGACAAAGCTATTGTCATCGAACCCCTTCAATCGTGTGGAGGCCGACGACAATGTCGGCCCGAGACTCCGCGGCCTCCTCGATGGCCGCCCGGTAGGCCGCGTCGTTCCGCCAGGCTCGAACGACCTTGACGGCGTGCAGCCCGGAGGAGGCGACGACGGCCAGGGCCAGGAGATTCAGACCCTGCGAAACGGACCACTGCGGCGGGGACAAGGTGAGCACAGCAGCCGCCGCCAGCCACAGCGGAAGAAGGATGATCTGCTTCCGGCCGAGAAGTCCGTCCGCGGCAGCGCCCAGACACGAACAGGCAACGGGCTGTTCGGCACGCAGACTCAGCGCGCCGGCTGCGGCGAAGGCCACGCCGAGAGCGGCCACGGCAACCGAGGGCCACGCCATCGCAGGAAACAGCATCAGGCCGACGGCCGTGCCGAGTTCTGCGACCGGCACCAGGACACGGAGGGGTGGAATCAGAACGTCCGGCACTCCCAGGCCGGCCAATGTCGAGCCGAACGAGGACTGCGCTTTGAGCTTCTCCACCCCACCGACGACGAACACGGCAGTCAGTGCAAAGGCAACAAGTGCCGAAAACAGAACCACGCGGTTACCCTCTTGCCTCGATCAGCAGCCGATGCCGTCATCCGCACCCGGCGCCGTCGTCCCACCAGATGGAGCAGTAGTAGACACCGCCCTGCCAGCAAGTACCGCTGTCCCTCTGGCATTCTCCGCAACCGATGATGCGCATGCCCGCCTGGCACCACCAGTACCTCTTGTAGCCCTTGCTGCAGGAGAACCTCTCGTCGCACCCACTGCACCTCGTGTTGCTGGCAAGTGAGCAGCAAGGCGACGCAAGGCCGGCTGCGGCGGGCCTGGAGGCCGCGAACACGCCGGACAGCCCGGCGACGATAGCGAGCCCTCCGCGGCCGAAGAACTTGAGGACGCCGCGGCGCCCGTCAGTCATCGGTTCGAGCCGACCAGAGCCAGATGATTGGACGGACGCAGTTGTATTTTGGGCAGGCGAAACCAACGTATCCATTGACAAGTCCTTGGGTGAGGCGGTCTAGGAATTCTTCGGAAGCGTCGCGAATGCAGACACCGGCTTCACACTCACGCATGAGAGTTCGCCGTTCACATCATTCTTGACGCAGAAGGCGATCGATTCCTCGGACGTCGCGCTTCGCGAGACCGTCGTTCCCGGATTCTGCAACCTGACCGTTCGCCCGGCGATTCGGGCGGATGACCCCGACGTGCCCTCCAGGTGGCCACGGATCGGCTCGACGAGCGGCATGACGGCTCCCGAGCCGGACTCGTCCAGCATGCCGGCGAGAATCACCCGGTCGCCCGGCTGGAGCTGCCAGCCGGCGGGGAAGCCGGTCACCGGTGCCACATGTCTGGCGACCACGGACCCGGAGGACGACAACACCTCCACCTCGGCGGCGCCGCCGGAGCTTCTGATCACCCTGGCGATGCGGGCTCGGCCAGGTGAGCTTGTCGGAGCTGCGGCATTAGCGGCAGTTACACCGACAGCCGCCGCGCCGGCGGCACCCGCCACCAGAGCCGCCGATCCAGAGATCAATGAACGTCGTGACAACCTGCCATGGCCGGCCATCTGCCTCCCCCGTCTTTTGTGGAGATGCCCTCCAACTCGCAGCCTGCCATCGACATGGCAACATGTCATTACGCTGCGCATCGAATCGGCAGGCGCTTCTGTCGCAGTTCGGGGAACCGTCGCAAATGGGTTTGACAGACGCCACCATTCGACTTGTTGCGCTGCACCCGCTGGGCACAGAGAACGGCACCGACCCGGGTCGCAGTTCGACCCGCACGTGAGGTCAGTCCCAACTGTTGCCGGTCAGCTTCTCGTACACCTCGACGTAGCGGGTCCGGGTCGCCTCGATGACCTCGGCCGGCACCTCGGGGGCGGGCGGCTGCTTGTCCCAGCCGCTCGACGTGGCCCAGTCCCGCACGTACTGCTTGTCGTAGGAGAACTGGGCGCGGCCCGGCTGGTACGACTCGGCCGGCCAGAACCGGGACGAGTCGGAGGTGAGCACCTCGTCGCCGAGGACCAGCGTGCCGTCCGGCGCCCAGCCCAGCTCCAGCTTCGTATCGGCGATCAGGATGCCCCGCTCGGCGGCGATCTCCGCGCCGCGCCGGTAGACGTCGACGGTGATCTGCCGCAGCCGCTCCGCGACCTCCGGCCCGACCTTGTCCACCACCTGCTCGTACGTGATCGGCTCGTCGTGCTCGCCCTTCGGCGCCTTGGTCGACGGCGTGAAGATCGGCTCGGGCAGGATCGACGCCTCGACCAGGCCGCGGGGCAGCGGCACCCCGGAGACCGAGCCGGTGCGCTGGTATTCGGCGAAGCCGCCGCCGGTCAGGTAGCCCCGGGCCACGCACTCGACCGGCACCATGTCCAGCCGCCGGCAGCGGATCGCCCGGCCGGCGAACTCCGCCGGCACGTCCGTCGCGGAGATCACATGGTTCGGCACCAGGTCGGACAGCTGCTCGAACCACCACAGCGACAGCGCGGTGAGCAGGCGGCCCTTGTCCGGGATCGGGGTCGGCAGCACCACGTCGTAGATGGAGACGCGGTCCGTGGCGACCAGGATCAGGTCCTCGCCGTCGGCGTAGACGTCCCTGACCTTGCCCGAGTGCAGAAGTTCCACGGCGCTAGTACACCATGACCGCCGGGGGTCGCCCGGCGCGCCCACCGGGCCCGCCCGGCGTTGACACCCCGCCGGGGGGCCGGTGAAATGATCCGTCCACCCCACCTTCGGAGAGACCTTTGCGCGCTCCGCAGTCCGTACCCCGTCCCGGGCTCGACCGGCGACGGTTCCTCGGCGCGCTCACCGGGCTGCCGATCGCCGGCGGGCTGCCGCTGCTCACCGGGTGCAGCCCGGAGGAGGTGGCCGCCGACGACGGCCCGATCGAGCTGTCCGTGTTCTGGTGGGGCGGCGCCCGCCGGGCCGCGGCCACGGAACAGGCGCTGCGGCTGTACTCGCAGCAGAACCCGCGGGTCAGCTTCCGGGTGACCTGGCAGGGGCTGGGCGGCTACTACGACCGGCTCGCCACCCAGGCCACCGGCGGGAACGCGCCGGACCTGTTCCAGATCGACGACACGTTGCTCGCCGAGTACGCGGGCCGGGACATCCTGCTCGACCTGACCCGGTACGTCGCCGACGATCGGCTCGACCTGCGCGAGGTGCCGGAGCAGCTGGCCCGCTACGGCCGGGTGGACGAGCGCACGGTGGGCGTACCGGCCGCGCAGACGAGCGCGGCGCTGGTATTCAACCGCCGGCTGCTACGCCGGCTGGGCCAGCCCGAGCCGCGTACCGGCATGTCCTGGAAGGAGTACGTGAGCTGGGCCGCGCGCGTCACGCGCGCCTCCGGCAACCGGGTGGCCGGCACCATGGACGCCTCCGGCGACTACCGGGCGTTCTGGCTCTGGCTGCGCGGCCAGGGCAGCGAGCTGTACCAGGGGCGGCAGCTCGGCTTCAGCTCCGCCGAACTGCTCGCCTGGTTCGAGTTCTGGGAGGTGGCGCGGTTCGACCGGGCCACACCGAGCGCCGCGCTGGTCGAGCAGGCCGACAGCGGCGAGCTGGCCCGCCAGCTCGTGGTCACCGGGCACACCGCAGCCTCCTTCGCCTGGTCGCACCAGCTGCCCGAGTTGCAGAGCCTGACCGACGACGAGCTGGGCGCTGTCGCCTTCCCGGGTACGCCCGCCGCCCAGTGGCCGCGCGCATCGATGTACTGGGCCGGTTTCCGGGGCACCCGCCACCCGGAGGCGGTGGTCGACGTGCTCGACTTCCTGACCACGAACGTGGCCGCCGGTCGGCTCCTCGGCGTCGAGCGCGGCCTGAACACCAGCAAGCAGGTGCGCTCGTTCGTCGCCGCGGAGGTGACCGGCCGGGCCGAGAAGCGCATGGCCGCGCTCGGCGCCGAGCTGGACGACCTGGCCGGCCCGTCACCCGCGCCGCCGCCGAAGGGGCACGCCGAGGTGCGCGAGCTGCTGATCGACGCGGCCGAGAGCATCCGCGGCAAGCGGGCCGGTGCCCGTACCGCCACCTCCCGCTTCATGGCCCAGGCGAACGCCGCCCTCGCCGAGTGACCCGCCCTGCCCCGCCCGGCGTGGGCGGGGCGGGCAGGGGTGTCAGCGCGGGGGGCGGTTGCGGCGGCCGCGGGTGAGCAGCACCACCAGCAGCACGATGCCGCCGACCACCACGAGGCAGCAGAGCAGGCCGAGGATGCCGAACCCGCCACGGGACCGCCGGCGCGCCGCCTCCACCACGATCTCGCCGGTGCCGGACGACGCCCAGGCCGCGACCGGTACGAAGACCGAGAGCACGACCGTACCGAGGACCGCGCCCAGGCGGCCCCACCACTTGTTCCATGCAGACATGTCCCCATCCTCGCCGAGGCCCGCAACCGGGGCACGGCGGACAGGGCGGATGTCTCCGGACACGTCGCGTCGTCGCCGCAGGCCGGGTGGCTTTACTCACGATTAGCCGTCCATTTGGACTGTTACGGTTCCCTGGTGACCTCCTCCCCGCCCTCGGTCCCCGCACCGGCCCTCGCCGGGAAGCGGGAATGGGCTGCCCTCGTGGTACTCGTCCTCGTGGTCCTTCTCCTGGCCGTCGACGGGACGGTCCTCTACCTCGCGGTCCCGTCACTGACCGAGGACATCGGGCCCACCGCCACGCAGATCCTGTGGATCGGGGACATCTACGCCTTCGTGCTCGCCGGGCTCCTGATCACGATGGGCAACCTGGCCGACCGGATCGGCCGCAAGCGCCTGCTGATGATCGGCACTGTGGGGTTCGGCTCGGCGTCCGTGCTGGCGGCCTTCGCCTCCACCCCGGAGGTGCTGATCGCGGCCCGTGCGCTTCTCGGCCTGGCCGGCGCCACGTTGATGCCGTCGACGCTCTCCATCGTCCGGTCGATGTTCGCCGATCGCGCTCAGCGGGCCCGGGCCATCGCGCTCTGGTCGGCCGGGGCGACCGCCGGGGCCGCGCTCGGCCCGCTGGTGGGCGGCGCGCTGCTGGAGCGCTTCTGGTGGGGATCGGTCTTCCTGATCAACGTGCCGGTCATGGTGCTGGCGCTGGTGGCGGGACGGCTGCTGCTGCCGGAGTCGAAGGGCGAGGCGCCGGCGCGGATCGACGTGGGTTCCTCGGCGCTGTCCATCGTCACGATCGTCCCGCTGGTCTTCGCCCTCAAGCGTCTGTTCAGTGACGGCGTCGACGCCCTCACCGTGGCGGCCACCGCTGTCGGGCTGCTGGCCGGATGGTGGTTCGTGCGGCGGCAGAACCGGCTGGCGGTGCCGCTGCTCGACGTCTCGCTGTTCAAGGTGCCGGCGTTCTCGGGCGCGCTTGCAGCCAACGTGCTGGCCATCTTCGGGTTCCTGGGTCTGCTGTTCTTCTTCTCCCAGTACCTCCAGCTGGTTCGCGGCTTCGGCCCCCTGAAGGCAGGCGCCGCCGAGCTGCCCGGGACACTCGCCGCGGTGCTCGTCGTGGCACTGATCGGCGTCCTGCTGTCGCGGCTGGGGGCGGGCCGCGCAATCGGGCTGGGACTGCTGGTCGCCGCCGTCGGGCTCGCCGTCATGGGGACGAGCGTCGACTTCCGGAGCTACTGGGGCCTGGGCATCGGCCTCGCCGTCATCGGGCTCGGCATCGGTGTCGCCATGACGCTCTCGACGGACGCCGTCGTCGGCGCCGTCCCGGAGCGGCGCGCGGGCGCCGCGTCGGCGGTGGCCGAGACGGCGTACGAGCTGGGCGGCGCGCTCGGCATCGCCGTCCTCGGCTCGTTGCACGGGCTGCTCTACCGTTCGTCGCTGACGCTCCCCGCCGGGACCACCGCCGCCGATCGGGCGCTGGCGGAGGACTCCCTGGCCGCGGCCGTGTACGGGTCACCGGCGCCCGGCGTCGTGGCCGCTGCGCAGGACGCCTTCGCCCAGGCGATGCAGTCCGCCACCTTCGTCGCCGCCGTGATCCTGGTCGGCGCCTCGGTGGTGGCCTGGAAGGTCATCCCCTCCGAGCCCGTGTCTGCTGGAGGTGCTCGTGCCGGACACTGACCGTCGTCCGATCCGCGATCGCGCACGCACCCGGCGGGCCGTGCTGGACGCCGCCGAACGGGTGGTCACCCGGCACGGCGCCAACGTCAGCCTGGCCGCCATCGCCCGGGAGGCGGGTGTCACCAAGAGCGGCCTGATGCACCACTTCCCGTCCCGTGAGGACCTGTTCGCCGCACTGGTCGAGCAGGTGATCACCCGATTCTGGGAGGAGGTGAACGCCCACGTCGACCCCGGCGACGACCGGCCCGGCGCCTTCACCCGCGGCTACGTGCGCGCCCTCACCGGGGACAGCGCGTACCTGGCGGAACTGAACAGCGCCACCGGCCTGCTCGCGCAACTCGGGATCGACAGCATGGAGCACGTGCTCGCGGTGGATCCCGAGGACCCGGCGCGCTGGAACCGCGCCTTCGAGGCCGACGGCCTGCCACCGGGCCGCGTCTGGGCCGTCCGGTACGCCGCGGAGGGACTCGCCATCGGCATCGGCACCGCCTATGTCACTGACGAGCAGCTCCGGCTGGCCCGCGCGGAACTGCTCGCACTCACCGAGACGGCCCCGGAATGAGTTCAGGCCCGGAATCCGTGGATTCCGGGCCTGAACCTTGGTAGCGGGGACAGGATTTGAACCTGCGACCTCTGGGTTATGAGCCCAGCGAGCTACCGAGCTGCTCCACCCCGCGTCGGCTCACAAAGCTTATCGCACCCCGATCCTGGAGATCAGCCGGGTACCCGGATCCGCTGCCGACCGTTCCCGGGACGCCTCGGGCAGGAACGGCGAAGGGCCCCGGAGAGAACTCCGGGGCCCTTCGTCACGAGTAGCGGGGACAGGATTTGAACCTGCGACCTCTGGGTTATGAGCCCAGCGAGCTACCGAGCTGCTCCACCCCGCGTCGGCTCGACAACCGTAGCGCACCGACCCGGGCAGGCGCAAAACGGGTACTCAGTCCAGCCACCGCCGGATCGCCTCGACCGCCCGGCGGCTGTCCGCGTCGAACTGGGCGCGCTGGGTCGAGGTGCTCTCCCAGCCCTGTTCCCACAGCACCGTCACCACGTCGCCGGAGCGCACCGCGCGTACCAGGTGCACCTCGTCGCCGCCGCTCGGATCGCCGTTGGCGTCCCGGTACGGCGTCCGCGTCTCGAACAGCACCGACTCGTCGCCGTACCCGCTGTCGGGCAGCAGACGCTGCCGCACCGTCACCG
This sequence comes from Micromonospora globosa, assembly GCF_000717585.1. Classification (NCBI taxonomy): domain Bacteria; kingdom Bacillati; phylum Actinomycetota; class Actinomycetes; order Micromonosporales; family Micromonosporaceae; genus Micromonospora; species Micromonospora globosa. The sequence continues at coordinate 61,096 of NZ_JNZR01000030.1, read as the reverse complement.
GCGGCGTGCCCCGGGCGGGCTGCTCGGGGCACGCGCGTACCGCCCCGCGCAGCTCGGCCAGCGCCGCGCCGGCGCCGCCGGACCGGTAGATCGTGATGCTGTGCCGGTAGTTGCCGGACGGCACCTCGTCGGCCGGTGCGCCGGCCCGCCGGTACGGCAGCGACCGGGCCCGCTGCGCGACGACCCGCTCGTCGCCGGGCGTCGCGCCGCACAGCACCGGCAGGACCGGTCCCGGGCCGAAGTAGTTGCCGGTGCCGGCGTCGTTCGCGGCGGGCAGCACGAAGAACGCCCGGTCCGGGATCGTGGTCGGGGTCGCCGCGGCCGGAGGCGTGGTGGTCACGATCGGACTGCGCGAGCCGGAGGTACGGCCGACGGCCGGCGGCGGCGTGGTGGGCGACGGCGCGACCGAGGGCGCGGCGGCCGACGGCCGCGGGGTGGGCGTACCCGCGGGGGGTGGAACCGGGACGGGCCCCGGCCCGGCGGCGAGCACCAGCCGGCTTCCGGCCACCGTGCCGGCGACCAGCCCGGCGGCGGCCAGGACGGTGATCGCGGCGCGGCGCCGGGCCCAGCGGTCGGCGCTGCGGCGCAGCCGGTCCGGTGCCGGCAGCACCCGCTCGTCGGTGTCGGCGGCGAGGGACCGGTAGTAGCGGTGCAGTTCACGCGACATCGTTGACCTCCAGCTCCTCGGCGGCGACGCCGGGCAACAGCTCGGCCAGCCGGGCCCGTCCCCGGGACAGCCAGGACTTCACCGTGCCGGTGGGCACGCCGGCCTCCCGGGCGATCTCCTCCACCGGCAGGTCGAACAGGTAGTGCAGGGCGAGCGCCTGCCGGTGCCGGGGCGGGAGCTGCCGCAGCGCCGCGACCAGCAGCACGGTGTCCTCGCCGGGCGGTCCGACATCGGGTGGCGGGCCGGTGCGGCTGGCCGCGAGGCGCCACCCGCGCAGCCGCCGGAACCGGTCGGTCGCCAGCCGGCTGATCACCAGCCGCAGCCACGCCTCCGGCGCGGGATGGCCGGCGAGCTTCGCCCACTGCCGCCAGGCCCGGGCGTACGCCTCCTGCACGAGATCCTGGGCCTCGGCCGGGTCGCCGGCCACCGCGTAGCCGTACCGGACGGCCCGCCCGGACGTGCTGCGGTAGAAGTCGTCGAAGCTGTCCGCGTCCCGCATGTGCCCTCCCGCCCCCACACGTTCACCTGCACTGTTGACGGCGCGGCGGGGTGCGGGGTTGCGGCCGGGGAGTCCGCTTCACGACACGAGCCCGTGGCCCGGGTGACCGTTGCGGTCCCGGACCACGGGCTCGTGGTGTCAGCTCGGCGTCAGCCGCCCGGTGTCGGCGCGGGCGACGTCGGCGCCGGTGGCGAGACGCTGCCCGACGGCGCCGGGTTGCCCGAGCCGTTCGCCGCGGCCTGGGCCTGCTGGAACGCGCTCATCGCCTCGTCCAGCGCCTTCAGCGCACGCCCGTACCGCTCGAAGTCGCCGGACGTCTGCGCGGCCTTGACCTCGGCGATCGCGGTCTGCACCCGGGCGGCCGCCTGGGCCAGCTCCCCGCTCATCGGCGGCGGCGTGTTGTTGTTGTCGCCCCCGGTGGGCGGCGGCGTGGGGTTGTCGTCGGTGCTGGGCGGTGGGTTGTTGTTCGGCGCCCGCTTGCCCTGCTCGACGAGCTGTTTGATGCCGTCGCTGAGGTTGTTGGCGAGCACCACGTACGAGCCGCCGTCACCGTAGGAGAGCAGCACCTTCTGCAACAGCGGGTACGCGTCCTGGCTGCTGCTCTTCACGTACACCGGCTCGACGTAGAGCATGCCGTCGGCGAACGGCAGCGAGAGCAGGTTGCCGTACTGCACCTGCGCCTGGTTGGACGAGAGCAGGTTGAGCTGCTGCCGGATGTCGCCGTTGTTGGTCATCTGCTGGTGCACCTGCGTCGGCCCGGAGATCCGGGTCTGGTCCGGCAGCTCCAGCACCTCCAGCTTCGGCTGCCCGTCGACGTACGACCCGGAGACCAGCGCGGCGAGGTTCTGCCGCCCGTTCGGGGTGACCGCCGAGGTCAGCTGGAAGCGTGGACCGTCCTGCCCGGGGAACTGGGTGAACAGGTAGTACGGCGGCTGCTTCTGCCCGCTGTCCGGCGCGTCCGGCACGTTCGGCACCTGCCAGAAGTCCTGGCCGGAGTAGAAGTCGCCGGGGTCGGTGACGTGGAACTTGGTCAGCAGGTTGCGCTGCACCTTGAACAGGTCGGCCGGGTAGCGGAAGTGCTCGGCCAGTTCGGCCGGGATGTCGCCCTTGGGCAGCACCAGGTCGCCGCCGAACGCCTTGTTCCACGCCTTGAGCACCGGGTCGGTGTCGTCGTACGAGTAGAGCTTGACCGTGCCGTCGTACGCGTCGACAGTCGCCTTCACCGAGTTGCGGATGTAGTTGACGTTCTCCCGGGCGAGCTGGAACGTGCCCCGGCCGGTCAGCTCGTCGGCGGTCTCGGCCTGGAGGTTGACCCGCTCGGCGTACGGGTAGGTCGCGGCCGTGGTGTAGCCGTCGATGATCCACAGGACGCGCCCGTCGACCACCGCCGGGTACGGGTCGCCGTCGAGCGTGAGGAACGGCGCGACCTTCTCCACCCGGTCGCGCGGGTTACGCACGTACAGCAGCTTCGAGTTCTCGTTGACCGCCTCGGAGAGCAGGAAGTTCGACTCCTGCTCCTTGATCGCGTAGAGCAGCCGGCGCGGGAACGAGCCGATCTTGACGCCGCCCTCACCGGTGTAGGTGTAGTACTGCTCGCCGCCGGTGGAGGTGGGCCGGTCGAACTCGACGTTGCGCTCGCCGGTCTGCCCGACGATCGCGTAGTCGTCCGGCTCCATCCGCTCGCCGTAGTAGATCCGCGGCTGCTGGGCCGGGATCTCCTCGGTCGGCGCGGAGCACGCCTCCTGTGCCTTGTCGCCGAGGAAGCCGGAGACGAAGTACGGCTGGCCGCCGCAGACCACCTGGTTCGCCGGGGCGGCCACCAGGCCGTACCCGTGGGTGTAGACGGTGTGGCGGTTGATCCAGTTGCTCTGCTGGTCGGTCAGCTCGCCGTAGTTGATCTCACGGACGCCGACCACGTAGTCGGAGGTCTTGTCCTTGACCGAGTACCTGTCGATGTCCAGCTTCGAGCCGAAGTCGTAGAAGCCGCGGACCTGCTGGAGCTGCGTGTACGTCTCGGAGACCAACTGCGGGTCGAGCAGCCGGATGTTCGACACCACTGACGTGTCGGTGGCCAGGCTGGCGGGTGGAACGAGGTTGCTGGCCGCGTACGGTGTGGTCTTCGTGCCGTCGAGGCTGAACGCGGTGCGGGTGGCCTTGATGCTGCGTTCGATGTACGGCGCCTCCTTGTCCCGGGCGCTCGGCTTGACCTCGAACGTCTGCACGGCCCACGGGTAGATGCCGCCGATCGCCACCGCGGAGACGCCCAGCAGGGCCAGCGAGATGCCCGGCCAGACCAGGTTCCGCATGACCGCGTTGGAGAACACGATGATCGCCAGCGCCACCAGGACGGAGATCCAGGCGAGGATCTCCTTCGCCGGGAGCAGCGCGTTCACGTCGGCGTAGCCGGCGCCGTAGAGCTTGGCGCCCTCGTTGTACTCCAGCAGCATGGCCCGCCGGTCCAGCACGTAGGCGACGGCCTTGAGCAGCACGAACACGGCTACCAGCGTGCTGAGGTGGGCGCGGGCGGCGTTCGTCATCCGGTCGCCGACGCCCTGGAGGCGCACGCCGCCGAAGATGTAGTGCACCGCCAGCGCGCCGAGCAGCGACAGCACCACGACTGTGAAGCCGACGCCGAGCAGGTAGCGCCAGAACGGGAGCTGGAAGACGTAGAAGCCGACGTCGACGCCGAACTCCGGGTCCTTCACGCCGAAGTCGCCGCCGTTGCGGAACAGCAGCCACTGACCCCAGCGGCTCTGCGCGGAGAGGCCGGCGAACAGCCCGACGACGGCGGCGGCGAGCGCGATCCAGGTGCCGAGCCGCGGGCTCAGCAGCATCCGGTAGCGCTCCAGCGTGGCCTGCTCGGCCGAGTGCGGACGCATCTTGGGCCGCAGCCGGTGGGCCAGCCAGAGGTTGCCGCCGACGAGCAGCGCCATGCCGACGCCGACAACGAGGAACAGCAGCAGGCGGGTGGCGAGCACGCCGGTGAAGACCTGGGTGTAGCGGACCTCGTCGAACCAGAGCCAGTCGGTCCAGGCGTTGACGCCCCACCCGAGGAGGGTGAACAAGATGAACACCCCGATCAGGACACCGATGGTGACGCGTCCGCGCCGGCTCATCCTCGGTAAGGGACTGCTACGCATGACCACTGTTGGCTCCGCACGCTCGATGTGATCGGCTCCGACCAGGCACCAAGAGTACGGGGTGTTCCTGAGCACGTCGGGTCAAGGTCACGTCACGATCCGCCCGCCGGCCGCCGCCCGGCCCGCCTCAGCAGCGCGTCGGCTGTCCCCCGGCGCGCAGCGTCTCGAGTGCCTTCAATGCCTCACCCAGCGTGGCGACCCTCAGCAGCGGCAGTCCCGGCTGCGGGTTGCGGACCGCCTCGGCGCAGTTGTCGGCGGGCACCAGGAACGCCTTCGCGCCCGCGTCCTTGGCGCCGACCAGCTTCTGCGCGATGCCGCCGATCGGACCGACGCGACCCTCGTCGTCGATGGTGCCGGTACCGGCGATGATCTTCCCGCCGGTGAGGTCGGCGGGCTCCAGCTTGTCGATGATGCCGAGCGAGAACATCAGCCCGGCGCTCGGCCCGCCGATGTCACCCAGGTCGATCTTCAGGGTGAACGGGTGCGGCTGCTGCTGGTCGATCTCCACACCGATGCGCGGGCGGCCGTCCTGCTCTCGGCTGGTCACCGTCGCCGTACCCGGTGTGTCACCCCGGGTGTAGCCGATCGTCAGCGCGGTGCCCGCGGGCTTCGCCCGGATCAGCTCGGTGAGCTTGGCCGCGCTCGTCACCGGCACCCCGTCGACCGACGTGACCACGTCGTCGGGGCGCAGCACGTCGACCGACGGGCCGCCCGGCGTGACCGCCTTGACCAGCACCTTGATCGGGTAGCCCAGCTCGCGCAGCGCCGCCGTCTCGGCGCTGGTCTGCGAGTTCTGGAAGTCCTCCGCGTTGCGCTTCTCGACCTCTTCCTGCGACTCCCCCGGCGGATAGACCAGCTCCCGCGGCACCACCGCCTCGTCCGAGGAGAACCATCCGGCCAGCGCCGACCGCAGCCGCACGGTCGGCTGCACACCGACAGTGGTGAGCCGGAGCTGACCGGCGGAGGTGGACGTCGCGCGGCCGGTCACCTGGATGACCTCCTTGCCGTCCTCACTGCCCAGCGTGTTCACCGTCGGACCGGGGCCGAGCACCACGTACGGCAGCGGCACGCTCAGCACGCCGACGCTGAGCAGGGCGGTGAGCAGGGCACCGAGGAGGACGGTCACGCCGCGACGTCTCATGGGCCAGAGCGTACCGATCCGTACCGTGCCATCCGGCGCGGTGACCGGCGGACTTCGCCCTCAGCGCAACGCCGAGTGGCACGACCTGCGGCGGGCCCCGCGTACCGTAGACGTCGTGCCTGATATTCCGTTCGGCTTCGCGCTCCCGGGTGGTCAACCACCGGACCCCAACGATCCCGCGGCGATGCAGCAGTTCATGTCGCAGTTGCAGCACCTGCTCTCGGCGCCGGGCAGCGGGCCGGTCAACTGGGACCTCGCCCGGCAGGTAGCCGCCAGCCAGCTCGCCGCCGCCGGCGACCCGGCGGTGTCGCCGTTCGAACGCAACGCGGTCGAGGAGGCGCTGCGCATCGCCGACCTCTGGCTGGAGCCGGCGACCTCGTGGCCCTCCGGCATCCGCACCTCGGTCGCCTGGAACCGCAACGAGTGGATCTTCAAGACGCTCGACGTGTGGCGCAAGCTCTGCGACCCGGTGGCCAGCCGGATGGTCGGCGCGATGGGCGACCTGGTGCCGCCGGAGGCCCGCGCCCAGCTCGGCCCGATGCAGTCGATGGTCGCCACGCTCGGCGGCGCCCTCTTCGGCGGCCAGCTCGGCCAGGCGCTCGGCTCGCTCGCCGCCGAGGTGCTCTCCGCCGGTGACATCGGCCTGCCGCTCGGCCCCGCCGGCACCGCCGCGCTCGTCCCCGCCAACATCAAGGTGTACGGCGAGGGCCTGGAGCTGCCCGAGGACGAGGTACGCCTCTACGTGGCCCTGCGCGAGGCCGCCCACCAGCGGTTGTTCCAGCACGTGCCGTGGCTGCGCGGGCACGTGCTGACGGCTGTGGAGAACTACGCCGCGGGCATCCGGGTCAACCGGGAGGCGATCGAGGAGGCGATGGGCCGGGTCGACCCGACCGACCCGGAGTCGATGCAGGCGATCGCCCTGGAGGGCATCTTCACGCCCGAGGACACGCCCGCGCAGAAGGCGTCGCTGGCCCGGCTGGAGACCGTGCTCGCCCTGGTCGAGGGCTGGGTCTGCCACGTCGTCGACAGCGCCGCCGGTGACCGCCTCCCCAACGTCGTACGCCTCGGCGAGGCGTTCCGCCGCCGCCGCGCCGCGGGTGGCCCGGCCGAGCAGACGTTCGCCGCGCTGGTCGGCCTCGAACTGCGGCCCCGCCGCCTGCGTGAGGCGACGGTGCTGTGGGCGGCGCTGACCGAGCACCGCGGCATCGCCGGCCGGGACGCGGTCTGGGGCCACCCGGACCTGCTGCCCTCCGACGACGACTTCGCCGCCCCGGAGGCGTTCGCCACGACGAGCACCGACCTCGACGACGAGCTGGCGAACTTCGACTTCTCCGCCCCCGGCGCCCCGGAGGAGAAGTCCCCCGGCGAGGACGACGACAAGCACTGACGCGTACGCGAGCGGGGCCCGCACGGTTCACCGTGCGGGCCCCGTCCGCGTTCCCCGCCCCGCCCTCGCCCATCTCACCGTCGATCTTGGAGTTGTGGCGCCCAGGATGTCCCGAGTGCGGCTTCTGTGAGGTGCCACAACTCCAAGATCGGCGAATCGGCGGCAGGGCGGGCAGCGCGGTGCGGGCAGGGCGGGCGCGGAGGCGGCGGGGTGGCGGAAGGTCTAGACGGGGCGGCCGGACAGCAGGGCGCGCGTCGCCTCCCAGCCCTCGACGGCCGGATCGAGTGCGGCCAGGTCAGCCGGGCCGCGCATCCGGTGCCAGCCGGCGGTGACCGCCACGTCGCCCGGGCTCGGTGCCGCCCGTCGCACCTCGGCCGGCGCGGTGGTGTCCAGGTCCAGCGCCGGCAGCCACGCCGGTACGGGCAGTCGCGCCGCCACTCCCAGCAGCCCGGTTCCGCTCCCCTCGACCGGGGCCACCGCCACCGGCCGGGTGGTGAGCGGCCGGAGCAGTTTGCCGAGCGTCAGACCGGGCACGTCCGGCGCGTCCGCCGCCACCACCGCCACCTGGTCGTAGCCGGTCGCCCCGCCGTCGCGGGCCGCCCGGTCACCGGCCAGCGCCGCGAACACCGCGTTCGGCGTGGGCTCGGGCACCTCGTACACCTGGGTGCCGGGCCAGACCACGGCGTCGGCCAGCCATCGGTCCCGGCTGGTGACCGCCACCGCGGTCTCCACCTCGTTCAGCGTGGCGAGCAGGTCCACCACGTCCTCGGCGAGCGCGGTACGCCATCGCGCCGGATCGATTCCGGGCGGCGTCCAGGTCACCGGGCCGAGCAGCGCCACCACCACACGTCGCGACATTCGCCGACCTTAACCCCCGCCCCACCCGCGTCCGTTCACGATCATGAGGTTGGCGGTGACGAAGCGGACGAAACGCCAGGCCAACTTCATGATCGACCGCGATGGGCGGTGGTCAGGGGATGGCGGCGGTGGCGGCCACGCCCTCCAGGTAGCCGCGGGCGCGCTCCGACCTCGGGTAGCGGGCGACCAGCGCCCAGAAGTCGGCGTTGTGACTGGGCACGATGAGATGCGCCAGCTCGTGCAGCAGCACGTAGTCGATCACCCAGTCGGGCATGTCCTGGACCCGGTGCGAGATCCGGATGGTGCGGTCGGCGGGCGTACAGGAGCCCCAGCGGCCGTTCTGGTTGGTCACCCAGCGGACGCTGGCCGGCGCGGCGGCCGACCCGTGTTCGGGCAGGTAGAGATCGATCAGGCGGGTGGCGCGGGCGAGCAGTTCGGCATCCGAGCGGGCCAGCCGTCCCTCGCGGGCGGCGAGCCGGGCGAGCATCCGGTCGACCCACTCGCTCTCCTCGGCCCGGGAGAACTGGTCGGGGATCAGCACGACGACGCGCTCACCGTCCCGGTACGCGGACACCGTGCGCCGCCGACGCTGGCTGCGCCGCACCTCGACGACGGGCTTCCGCGTCACGGCCATTACCGGTCCGCGCAGCCTCGGTTGACTGTCACGATGGAAAGCTAATGCGTACTGACCAGGACTCCGCAAGAGTCAACACGACGACACGCGCCCGGAAAGTGGCGGTTGATTGTCAGGAGTCCGGAAAAAATTCTTTGCGACGGTAGCTGACCATCACCTGACCGACCCTGTTCACGTTAAGTGATCTACGACGGGTGACTGTCGGGGGGCCTCGCGAAGCGGATCTGGGTGCATTCATCCGGCGTGTCCGCGCGAAACTGACTTATCCGACGTTACTCGGCATGCACACTCTCGACGTCGACTTGCTCACAGAGTCGGCGTACAGCTGACATGGAACCGCCCAGACCTGGGTAGGGTCCGCCAACCACGGTCAGGTGACTGACCGCGGAGAACCCCCGGCGCCGGTGCCACGCGTGGGCCGCCGCAGGGAGACCCGCCGGGACACCTCCGGCGGACGAGACGAGGAGGCTACCGTGGCCGACCAGGCCCAGACCTACAACGGTTACTGCGTGAAGTGCAAGGAGAAGCGGGACTTCGAGGGGCACGTGGAGGTCTCGAAGACCGGCATGAACATGGCCAAGGGCAAGTGCCCGGTGTGCGGCACAACAGTGAACCGCATCCTGGGCAAGGCCAAGGTCTGACCCGTACGGCAGAAACGGAGGAGGACGGCCGTCGGCCGTCCTCCTCCGTCGTGTAGCCGACACAGTTACCGGCTGGTTGTGGAAAACCGGCGAGATCCTGTGGACAACGCTGGCCACGGCTCGCCGCACCTGTGGACAACGAGCGACGGAGCGCGTGGAGACGGTCACGATCAGTGGCGTGACCGATCCGACACCGCTCGTCCGTCCCGTCCTGCTGCCCGGCCTGACCCGGCTCTGGCGCGACCGGCACACGCTCCAGCTGGGCGAGCCGCCCGGCCGCGCGGTGCTGCTGGAGATGTCCTCGCCGGGAACGGCCCGCCTGCTCGACCTGCTCGACGGCACCCGCAGCGAACGCGCCGTGCTGGCCGGGGCGGGCGCCGCGCGAGTCCCGCCCGAGGAAGCACGCGCCCTGCTCGACACGCTCCGGGACGCCGGGCTGGTGGTGCCGGCACAGGCACTGCTCCCCCGCGAGCTGGCCGGAGCGGCCCGGGACCGGCTGGCCGCCGAGGCTGCCGCACTGGCGCTCGCGTCGCCCGACCTGCCCGGCACACCGGCCCGGCTGCTGCGCCGCCGCCGTGCCGCCCGGGTGCTGGTCACCGGTACGGGACGCCTCGGCGCGGCGGTCGCCGTCGCGCTGGCCCAGGCCGGGGTCGGGCACGTCGTACCCGATCTGGCCGGCCCGGTCGGCGCGGGTGACCTGGTCGGGACCGGCCTGACCGCCGCGGAGCTGGGCCGTCCGCTGGCCCCGGCGGTACGCGCGGCGCTGGAACGATGCGCGCCCGGAACTGTCACCGGCCCGTCCCGGGCGGCCCGGCCGGACCTGGTGGTGCAGCTCGGCGTCGACCGTCCGGCCGAGCTGCTGGCCACCGGGTACGCCCGCCGGCGTCAGCCCCATCTGCTGCTCGACCTGCGCGGCGGCGTACCGGTGGTCGGTCCGCTGGTCCGCCCGCCCGCCGGCCCCTGCCTGCGCTGCCTCGACCTGCACCGCGGCGACCGGGATCCGGACTGGCCCGCGCTCGCCGCCCAGCTCGCCGCCGACCGGGGCGCGCGCGCCTGCGCCGCCGCCACCGGGCTCGCCGCGGCGGCCTTCGCCACGGCCGAGGTGCTGGCCCAGCTCGACGGCGCCCAGCCGGAGACGCTCGGCGGCGCGGTGGAGGTCCGGGGTCCGGGTCGCGTCCGCTACCGACGGTGGCCCCCACACCCCTCCTGCGGTTGCTGCCGGCGTCGCCCGATCCGGTCGGCCCCGGCCACTACCCGCCGCACGGCAGCAGCGGAGGCCCCGCGTCGGTAACAATGGCCGGGTGACCGACATCCCGCGCCGGGCCGTGTCCCGCACCGCCAAACTCGCCGCCCTGCCGCTCGGGTTCGCCGGTCGAACCGTCCTCGGCATGGGCAAGCGGGTGACCGGCCTCGCGTCCGACGTCATCTCCGCCGAGATCCAGCAGCGCACCGCCGAGCAGTTGTTCAGCGTGCTCGGGCAGCTCAAGGGCGGGGCGATGAAGTTCGGCCAGGCCCTGTCGGTGTTCGAGGCGGCGCTGCCCGAGGAGGTCGCCGCGCCCTACCGGCAGGCGCTGACCAAGCTCCAGGAGGCCGCGCCGCCGTTGCCTGCGGCGACAGTGCACAAGGTGCTCGCCGAGCAGCTCGGCCCGGACTGGCGCGACCGGTTCGTCGAGTTCGACGACACCCCGGCCGCCGCGGCGAGCATCGGCCAGGTGCACCGCGCGGTCTGGCGCGACCCGGGGTACGGGCCGAACGGCGGCCCCCAGCACCGGGACGTGGCCGTGAAGATCCAGTACCCGGGGGCGGGTGACGCCCTGCTCGCCGACCTCAAGCAGCTCTCCCGGCTCGGCGGCATGTTCCGGGCCATCCAGCCGGGGCTGGACGTGAAGCCGCTCCTGGCCGAGCTGCGCGAGCGCATCACCGAGGAGCTGGACTACGAACTGGAGGCGGAGTCGCAGCGGGCGTTCGCCGCCGCGTACGCCGACGACCCGGACATCTTCATTCCGGAGGTGCTCGACGCCGCGCCGCGGGTGCTGATCACCGAGTGGGTGGAAGGCATTCCGCTGTCCCAGATCATCCGGGAGGGCACCGAGGAGCAGCGGAACGAGGCCGGCCGGCTGATGGCCGAGCTGCACCTGTCCGCGCCGGAGCGGGCCGGGCTGCTGCACGCCGACCCGCACCCGGGCAACTTCCGGCTGCTCCCGGACGGCCGGCTCGGCGTGATCGACTTCGGAGCGGTGGCCCGGATGCCGCAGGGCACGCCCGAGCCGATCGGCCGGATCGCAGCACTGGCGCTGCGCGGGGACGCCGACGCGGTGGTGGAAGGGCTGCGCGCCGAGGGCTTCGTCAGCCGCACCGAGTCGATCGACGCCCCGGCGGTGCTCGACTTCCTGCGTCCGATGCTGGAGCCGATCGCCGCGGAGGAGTTCCGCTTCACCCGGGCCTGGCTGCGCGGCGAGGCGACCCGGCTGGCCAGCCCTCGCTCCCCCGCCTACCAGCTCAGCCGGCAGCTCAACCTGCCCCCGTCGTACCTGATGATCCACCGGGTCACGCTGGGTTCGATCGGGGTGCTCTGCCAGTTGGAGGCGAAGGCGTCCTACCGGTCGATCCTGGAACGCTGGCTACCAGGCTTCGCGCCGGTGGTCTGAGCGCAAGCCGGCGAGCGCGCGGGCACGGCGAAGGGGCGGTGACCTGTCGGTCACCGCCCCTTCCTCACGCGATCGTTCTACAGAACGCCCAGGTCGCGGGCCGACTGGCTGCGACCCCGCATGGCGACGGTACGGGCGGAACGGGTTGCCTCAGTGCTCGTGGTGGTGCGACCGGCCTGAGGCCGGCGCATTCGGGCCCTGGACAACGCTTCGTGGAGTAGTTGCATCTCGAATCCGTTCGGCAGGTTCAGCATCAGGGTTTCTCTCTCAGGTCGGCCGGTGGAGGGACACCGGCATCGGTCGGTTTCGGAACGTAGGTTTGTCAGGCTGCCAGCCGGACGGAGCTACGCGACTCGGACAGCCCGCTGGCCGCCAGTCGCGCCTCCGCCTCGACCCGGAGCTGCGCGTCACGGGCGAGGTCCTCCTTGCGCGGACGGCCACGGGGCCGCTTGCGCGGGACGACCGCGCCACGCTCGAAGATCTCGCCGCCCCAGACGCCCCAGGGCTCGGCTCGCTCCACCGCCCCGGCCAGGCACTCGACGCGCAGCGGGCAGTCCCCGCAGAGCGACTTGGCCAGCTCGAGCTCGGCGGGCGAGTCGGAGAACCACAGGTCGGGGTCGAACTTCCGGCAGGGCAGGTTCGCCTCCACGTCGACGCTCACGTCGAGGGGGGCCAACGCCAGACTCATCCTCCGGTCACCTCTCTCTCACTTCGATCTCGTGGATCGCATTCCGACGTACTTCGGCGGGACAAAAAAACTGAGGCCGCGGATCCCGGTATGCGGGTTCCGCGGCCTCGAGGTGAGCCGGTGGTCTGATGGATCAGACCGGTCTACCTCGAGGTGGAACACCGCGGACATCCGTGCGCTTCTTGGCGCCATCGATGCCCTTGCCCGCGAAGCCACTGGTCCCCTCGACTCCGGCGATCGGCGCAACGGTCAGGTTCAGCTCGGCCTGAACCGGGACCTGGTGCACCTGCGGAGCCGACGGTCGAGCGGCGAGGGCCACCCGGACAGCCGACAGCGGAGCGACGGCAGACGGCATCGCCGCAAGACGCTCATAGGTGAAGATCTTCATTGGTGCCACCTCCCTACTCTCCTCGTGCCGACCGTGGACTCATCCCCTTTGAGCAGCCAGAACGGCGCCGCTCGCGAGGTGTGTCATGAGGCTATTCCTAGCCCTCGGGGGAGGGCAAACGATTTACGGCTAGTTTTCAGAAGTTTTCTGTGGGCAGACCTCGTCCACCGTGGCGCCCGCCACCAGGGCGAGCACCGTATCCCCGTAAAGCCCGACTTTTCGGGGCCCGATCCCGGCGATCGCCACCAGTTCCTCGGTGCGGCCGGGCTTCCGCTCGGCCAGCGCGGTGAGCGTGGCGTCGGTGAAGACCACGTACGCCGGCACCTTCTGCGCGCCCGCCACCCGCTGCCGCCACTCGCGCAGCCGCTCGTACAGCTCCTCGTCGATGTCCGACGGGCAGGTCGGGCAGCGGCCCAGTTTGCGGTCCGCGCCGGCGAGCAGCGTGGCACCGCAGATCCGGCACGAGACCACCTGCGGTCGGCGCCGCTCGGCCCGCCGCGCCGGCCCGCCGCCGCCGGCCCGCTCCCCGCCGCCGGACCGGTCGAGCTGCGGCAGGAACCGCGAGGGCCGCCGGGCCCGCCCACCCGGCGAGCGCGCGGTGGCGTACGACAGCCAGAGCCACTCCCGGGCCCGGGTGATCCCGACGTAGAGCAGCCGCCGTTCCTCCTCGACCTGCTCCATGGTCTTCGCGTACGTGGTGGGCAGCGTTCCCTCGGCCAGCCCGACCAGGAACACCGCGTCCCACTCCAGCCCTTTCGCTGAGTGCAGCGACGCGAGCGTCACCCCCTCGACTGTGGGCACGTGCTGCTGGGCGGCCCGCCGGGCGAGTTCCTCGGTGAACCCGGTCAGGCCCGGTTCCTCCTCGGCCTGCGCCGCGTACTCCTCGGCGAGCTGGACCAGCGCGGCGAGCGCCTCCCACCGCTCCCGTGCGGCGCCGCCGGGCGGGGGCGCGTCGGGCGCCCAGCCGACGGCGGTGAGCGCCTCGACCACGGCGGCCGGCAGCGGGGTTCCCGCGTCGGCCGACCGGGTGGCGGCGCGCAACGCGATCATCGCCTGGCGCACCTCGGGCCGCTCGAAGAACCGCTCCGCACCCTGGAGCACGTACGGCACCCCGGCCTCGGAGAGCGCCTTCTCGTACGCCTCGGACTGCGCGTTGGTGCGGAACAGCACCGCGATCTCCCGCGCCGGGGTGCCGCCCGCCACGAGCGCCCGGCAGCGGGCCGCGACCGCGTTCGCCTCGGCCGGCTCGTCGGTGAAGATCCGCAGTTCCGGTTCCGGGCCGGGCCGGCGCTGGCCGTGCAGCTCCAGCCGTAGCCGCGCCTCGGTGCCCCGGGCCTGCGAGATCACCGCGTTGGCGAGCCCGACCACCTGCGGGGTGGAGCGGTAGTCGCGGACCAGCCGGACGACTGTCGCGCCGCGGTGCAGGCGGGGGAAGTCGACCAGGTACGACGAGGTGGCGCCGGTGAACGAGTAGATGGTCTGGCTGGCGTCGCCGACCACTGTGAGGTCGTCCCGGCCGCCCAGCCACGCCTCCAGCAGCCGCTGCTGGAGCGGGTTGACGTCCTGGTACTCGTCGACCACGAAGTGCCGGTACTGGTTGCGCACCTGCTCGGCCACGTCCGGGTGCTCCTCGATGCCCCAGACCGCGGCGCGCAGCATGTCCTCGAAGTCGATCACCCCGTTGCCGCGCTTGAGCCGCTCGTACGCGTCGAACACGTCGGCCACCCGGGCCGGCTCGTACGGCGTCTCGCGCAGCGCCTTGGCCGCTGCGACGACGTACTCCCCGGGCTCGACCAGCGACGACTTGGCCCACTCGATCTCGGCGGACAGGTCCCGCGCGGCGGCCCGGTCGGCGCGCAGGCCGACCTTGGCGGCGGCGAGCGTGACCACCCGCACCTTGCTGTCCAGCAGCTCCGGCATGGCCCGCCCGGCCAGCAGCCGGGGCGCGAAGTAGCGGACCTGCCGCAGCGCCGCGGCGTGGAACGTGCGCGCCTGCACCCCCTGCACCCCGAGCACGCCGAGCCGGCTGCGCATCTCGGCGGCGGCGCGGGCGGTGAACGTGACCGCCAGCACATGCCGGCCGGCGATGTCCCCGGTCAGCGCCCGGTACGCGATCCGCGAGGTCACCGCCCGGGTCTTGCCGGTGCCGGCGCCGGCCAGGATGCAGACCGGACCGGCCGGAGCGGTCACCGCGGAGCGCTGCTCCGGATCCAGCCCGGCCAGCACCCGTTCCGCCGCTGAGTGAACGCCCACAGCAGGGAATCATCCCAGCATCGTGTGACGTTGCAGCGGTTAGCCTGGCCTGATCGGACCGGGCGCGAGCCACCCCTTGGAGGACCAGACCATGCTGACGATGTATTCCACCCCGTGGTGCGGCTACTGCCACCGGCTGAAGTCGCAGCTCGACCGGGAGGGCATCGCGTACGAGGTGGTCGACATCGAGCAGGACCCGACGGCCGCGGACTTCGTGATGGGCGTCAACGGCGGTAACCAGACCGTCCCGACGCTGCGCTTCGCCGACGGCAGCGCCCTGACCAACCCTTCGATCACCCAGGTCAAGCAGCACCTGGCCGCGCTGCCCGGCTGATCCGCCCGCGACGCACGAGCGGCCGCACCCGATCCGGGTGCGGCCGCTCGCCGTCGTTCAGGAACCACCGCGGCTGAGCACCCCGTCGTCGGCCGGCTTCCGGGGCGCCGGGATCCGCACCGGTCCGGCGACCGGCATGGTCAGCCCGCGCCCCCGCCACAGGTAGAGGCCGGCCGCCGTGGTGACCGCACCGACGAGTGCGAACAGCAGCCGGTAGTCGAACACGCCGACGAGCAGCGCGCCGGTGCCGATGGAGAGCGCCTGCGGGCCGCTGACCAGCGCCTCGGACGCGGCGGTGACCCGGCCCAGCAGCCGCGGCGGCGTCCGCCGCTGGATCAGCGTGTTCAACCCCACCATGGTCAGCGGCAGCGAGAGGCCGGCCAGCAGCAGCGCCACCACCCCGAGCCACAACCGGGGGTACGCGAGCGCCAGCGCGGCCGGCCCGAAGAACGTCACGCCCGCGGCGAGCGCGCCGACCTCGCCGAACCGGCGGACCACGGCGGCCGAGAACAGGCCGCCGACCAGCCCGCCGACGCCCTGCACCATGACCAGCACGCCGACGAACGCGGCGTCGCGGTGCAGGCCCAGATCGACGTACGCGAAGATCAGCGACTCGGTGAAGCCCATCACCAGCGAGCCGAGCCCGTACCCGAGCAGCGCCCGGCGCAGCGCCGGCTCGCCGGTCAGGTGCCGCAGCCCCGCGCCCAGTTCGGACGGCCCGCGCCGACCCGGCCGCGACGGCGTGCTCTCCTCCACGCGCAGCCGCCCGACCACCGCCGCCGCGACGAGGAAGCCGGTCATGGCCAGCAGGACCAGCAGCCAGCCGCCGACTGCGGCGTAGACACCGGCCCCGGCCAGCGGCCCGATCAGCCGCAGACCCTGCCGGACGGTCTGGAGCAGCCCGTTCGCGTCGGCGAGCAGATCGGGCGGAACCAGATGCCGGATCAGTCCGTTGAGCACGGCGGTGAGCGTGATGTACGACAGTCCGTAGAGCGCGGCGACCACGTAGATCACCCAGACGTCGGACCGGTCCCGGACCGTGAGCAGCGGACCGAGCAGCACTGCCGCGACCAGGTTGGCGGCGATGAAGAACTGACGCCTCCGGTAGCGGTCGACCACCCAGCCGACCAGCGGGGCGAGCGTCATCGGCGCGATGACCGCGAAGATGGTCGCCCCGGCCATGCTGTCCGAACCGGTCAGATCCTTGACCCAGACGGCCAGGGCGAGCAGCAGGACCGACTCCGCCGCCATGCTCGCGACGAGCGCGGCGAACAGGAGACGGAAGTCGGGGCGGCGCAGGACGGTGCGCATCGGTTCCCTCCGGCAGGGGTGCGCCACCAGGGCGCGTCGGGGGCGGGCGCTGGTGAAGACACCCTCCACGGTCCTCTTTTTGTCTCGTGACACGCCCTTGCCGGAACCTCCGACGCCGGTCGCGCCGTCCATACTGACCGTGGGGGGCGAATTTCATACAGTTACCGTCGCGTCAAGCGACGGTCGACGGGAAAGAGGACGCCGTGCCTCCTGCCGTACCAGGCCCGATTCTGCGCCGTCGTCGACTCGGCATCGAGCTGCGTCGGCTCCGCGAACAGGCCGGTCTGACCGGTGACCAGGTCATCGAGCGGATCGGCTGGGCCTCCGCATCCAAGTTGTCCCGTCTGGAGAACGGCCGCAGCCGTCCCGACCCGGACGACGTGGACGTGTTGCTGACGCTCTACGGCGCCGACGAGGAGCAGCGCGCGGAACTGACCGGGATCACCCACGAGGCCGGCGACATGCGCGGCTGGCTGCGCAACTTCCCGGTGATGACCCAGCAGCAGCGCGCCTTCGCCGAACTGGAGGCGGGTTGCGCGGAGATCTCCGAGTACAACCCGGTGCTGGTGCCGGGGCTGCTGCAGACGCCCGGGTACGCCCGGCACCGGATCATGTCCGCCGCGCAGGTCGCCGCCGAGGCCGGCGACCCGGAGACCGAGGATCCCGAGACCGAGGTACGCGCGCGGCAGGCCCGCCAGTCGCTGCTGACCCGCTCCCCCGACGTGCCCCGCTACACGGCGGTGCTGGAGGAGGCGGCGCTCGGCCGCCGTGCCGGGCCACCGGAGGTGCTGCACGAGCAGCTCGTCCACCTGTGCGAGATGGCGCTGCTGCCGAACGTGACGCTGCGCCTGCTGCTGCGGGACACCCGGGTCGGTGACTGGTACCTTCCGCCGACCGCGTTCTCGGTCTACCGGTTCGCCGATCCCCTCGATCCGGAGACACTCGCCATCGAAGGTGGGTTCACCGACGTCATGTCGACCGAGGTAAACACCCTAAATCGCTATAAAGTGGTGTTCGAGTGGCTATGCTCGTCGGCGCTCTCCGCATCGGACACCCTCTCCTGGTTGATCGAGGCGACGGGACGGCTGACCGGCACGGCAGTCGAGTCCACGGTGGCGTACGGGCCGGCAACGGCGCCGGCCCAGCGACGCCGGGACTCGGGGCGCCTCACCACGGAACGGTGATCCGGCACGGACACCGCCCGCGCTCCGGCGTCGCTCGGACCCATCGGAGCACCTCACCAGGAGCAAGCACCATGAACGAGATCCACACCAGCACGACCGCCCGCTCGGGACGGCTCGCCGGCGCCGCCTGGCGCAAGAGCACCCGCAGCCAGACCTCCAACTGCGTGGAGGTCGCGCCGCTCGGCTCCGGGCCGGCCACAGTGGCGCTGCGGGACAGCAAGGACCCGAGCGGACCGGTCCTGCTGTTCGACCGGGCCGGATGGCTCGGCTTCCTCGCCGGAACGAAGAGCGGTCAGTTCGATCTGGACTGATCCGGCGAACCCCGGAGGGCCGTCGGCGTGCGCCGGCGGCCCTTCGCGCGTCCACCCCCGACAACGGTGCTGACCTGGGATCCCCCGATCGGTCGAGCTGGCGCGTTCCCCTTGCCGGGCTGTCACATCGGCGTAACATGACGCGGGAGTGACGTGGAAGTTCCAGCGTGTAACCGCCGATTGTCCGGGGGACACCATGCGGTTCCTGATCGTCCGCACCGAGATCCGTACCGCCGCCGACGCCGACATCGCCGCCGCCTGGGCCGGCGGGGGCCGCCTGCGGGACGAGACGAGCACGCCGGAGCCCCGCCGCCAGGTCGTCCACGCCGAGGACCGGGACGCCGCGCTCCTGCTCGCCCGCGCACTGTCCGCCGTCGGTGCGGTACGCACAGGCCGGCACCGGGTCAAGGTGCTGCCGATCGAGGAATCCGCTCCCGGGCACCCGTACCGCTGGGACGGTGGATGACCGGACGCTGACGTCCGTCGTGGCCGGACCGGCCTCCCCCGCCGTTCACCCGCCTCACCCGGCCTCGACGGCACGTGTTCCCGGCCCGCGACCGTCGCGGCAACGACGGTCCGGGTCGGGGCCGCGCCCCACCCCCGTTCCACCCGGCCCAGGTCCGCCCGGCCCAGGTCCGCCCGGCCCAGGTCCGCCCGGCCTCGCCAGTTCGGGGAGGTGGCTGTATCCCACCGCCCTCGACCACACCATTTCCCCGAGCTGGTGCCACCCACCAGCCGAAACCCGCCAACCCGACCGCGAGTCCCGCCGCACTCACCCGGCGGTGGCACGACCACCGAAACCCGGCCGACCCACCAGCTCGGCGAAGTGGTGGTGACCGACTGACCTCGACCACGCCATTTCCCCGAACTGGCGCCGCCCCGACAGCCGAACCCGCCAACCCGACCCCGGCGAGCTCGCCAGTTCGGCGAAGTGGCGGTATCCCACCAGCCCACCTCGCCAGTTCGGGGAGGTGGCTGTATCCCACCGGTCTGGACCACACCACTTCCCCGAGCTGGTGCCACCCACCAGCCGAAACCCGCCAACCCGACCGCGAGTCCCGCCGCACGCACCCCCCGGTGGCGGTCAGTTCGGCGACCCGCAGCGACAGGTCGAACCCGGGCGGCGCGGAAGCGCAACCGCCGAAACCCGGCCGACCCGCCAGCTCGGCGAAGTGGCGGCATCCCACCCACCCCACCCCGCCAGCTCGGGGAGGTGGCTGTATCCCACCGGCCTCGACCACGCCACATCCCCGAACCGGCGCCGCCGCATCGACCGAAACACGGCAACCCGACGAGGGCCGGGCCGGGTCAGCAGTGGCCGTCGAGCCAGCGGTGCACCAGGAACAACGCGATCGACGACGGCGGCGGCAGGACCAGCCGGTCTCCCCCGCCCACCGGCACCGGCTCGCCCGCCAGCGCCGCGCCGATCTCCCGGCGGGTGAACCACCGCGCGTGCGCGATCTCGGCCAGGTCGACCCGGATCGGCGCGTCCGCGTCGGCACGTGCCAGGAAGCCGAGCATCAGCGAGCCGGGGAACGGCCAGGACTGGCTGCCCACGTACGCGATCTCCTCGACCGGGACGCCCACCTCCTCGCGGACCTCGCGCAGCACGGCGGCCTCGGCCGACTCGCCGGGCTCGACGTATCCGGCCAGGCAGGAGTAGCGGCGCTGTCCCGGGGTGCGCGGCCAAGCCGCGTTGTTGCCGAGCAGGCAACGGCCGTCCGGGCCGTCCACACCGTCGTGTACCAGCACGATCATGGCCGGATCGGTACGCGGCCAGACCCGGCCGCCGTCCGGGTCGATCCGCGACCAGCCGGCCTCGTCGGCGCTCGTCGCCTTGCCGGTCGTCGACGAGTAGCCGTGCCGCAGGTGCCAGTTGAGCAGCGCCAGCGCGGTGGTGAACAGGCCCGCGTCCCGGTCGGTCATCAGGTGGCCGACCTCGCGCAGGTGAGCCGGGCGGGTGTCCGGCAGCGCCGGCAGCGGCCCGTCCACCGCGAACACGGGTACGCCGTCCGGCTCGACGCCGAGGAACATCGGCACCGACCGGGGCACCTCGGGCAGCTCACCGGGGCCGACCAGGACCAGCTCCGGCGGGGTAGACGCGCCCCGGACCAGCGCCCGCCCCTCGGCGGTGGAATCCAGCACCAGCACCCGGGCCCGTTCCCACGCCTCGGTCAGCCAGGCGGGATCGGTACGCCGGTGCGCGGCCCGGTCGAGCGTCGACCGGGCCAGCGGCGGGTCGGATTCGCCGCTCATGCCGATTCCGTACGCACCGGTGTCAGCGCGGCGAGCGAGTCGGCCACCCGTTCGGCGTCGCCGAGCACGACTGTGACCGCGCGGGCCGGGGCCAGGTAGCGGGCGGCCACCTCGGCCACGTCGTCCACCGTCGCGGCGGCCAGCCGGGCGGCGTGCTCGGCGAGGAAGTCCAGCCGCAGCCCGTTGCCGGCGTACGCGCTGGTCAGCGACGCGAGACCGGCCTGGGTGGACATGCCGAGCTGGAGCGTGCCGAGCGCGTACTGGCGGGCCTGCTCCAGCTCGTCGGCCTTCGGCGGCACCGTCGCCAGGCGGCCCAGCTCGTAGTTCGTCTCCACCAGGGCCGCCGCTGTCACCTCGGTGGCCACCTCGGCGCCGGCGACGAGCAGCGAGCCGGCCACCGAGTGCTCCACGAGCGAGTGCGGCCCGTACGTATAGCCCTTGTCCTCGCGGATGTTCTCCACCCAGCGGGAGGAGAAGTAGCCGCCGAAGATCAGGTTGGCGAGCTGCAGCGCGGCGTGGTCCGGGTGGGTGCGGGGCACGGCCGGCAGCGCGAGTCGTACCGAGGACTGCACCGATCCGGGCCGGTCGACGAGCAGCAGCGGTCCGGGTTCCAGCGGCGGCGCGGGAGGCAGTTCGGCGACGTGGCCGTCACCGCGCCACCCGGACAACGCCTGCTCGGCCGCGTCCAGCGCCCGGTCCGGCGCCACGTCGCCGACGAGCACCAGCACCGCGCCGGCCGGATGCACCCGCTCGGCGTGCAGCCGCCGCAACGCGGCCGGGCGGACCGCCCGCACCTGGTCCGGGTCGGGCGTCTGCACCGCGTACGGGTGCCGGCCGTACACCCGCTTGAGCAGCGCGGTCCGGGCCAGGTGCGACGGCTGGCTCTGGGCGACCTGGATGCGGTCGACCAGCCGGTCCCGCTCGGTCTCGACCCAGTCCGCGGGGTAGGTCGCACCGGTGAGCACCTCGGCGAGCAGCTCCAGCATCCGGTCCAGGCCGGTGACCAGGCCCGCGCCGGAGAGCATCAGCCGGTCCGGGTCGAGACCGGCGGTCAGCCCGCCGCCGACCTTCTGCAACTCGGCCGCCAGCTCGGTGGCGCTGTGCGCCTCGGTGCCGGAGAGCATGGTCTGCGCCAGCATCGCGCCGCGGGCCAGGTGGGTGCGCCCGAACGGCATCCACAGTCGCAGCTCGACGAGCGGTACGGAGGAGCGGCGTACCGCGATCACGGTGAGGCCGTTGCGGAGCGTGCGCTCGGCCTGCTTGGGCACCTTGAGCCGGCGGTTCGGGCGCAGCGCCGGCAGCGGCCGGACGGTGGTGGTGGTCATCGGGCACCTCCGGGAACGACCTCGACTGCCGCGCGGCGCTCGGGCCGCAGGGTGGCGGCGGCGGCGCGGACCTGTTCCTCGGTCACCTCGCCGACCAGCCGGGGCAGGTCGTTGAGCAGGCCGGGTTCGCCCCGCTGCTGTTCCAGCACCGCCATCCGCAACGCGCGGCCGAGCACCGCGTCCGTGTCGCGCAGCAGGTGGGTGGCCATCCGGGCCTGGGTACGCGCCAGCTCCCCGTCGGTCAGCCCGTCGGCCGCCAGCCGGTCCAGTTCCTCGTCGACGGTGCGCAGCACCTTGTCCACGTCGCCGCCGGGCGGCAGGTGGGCCTGGAGCAGCAGCGCGGTGGGGTCGCGCACGTCGAACGGGTCGCCCATGAAGCCGAGGTACCCGCCGAGGCCGGTGACCGACCGGTCGCGCTGCACCAGCCGCTCGACCAGCCGGGAGGCGTCGCCGTCGGTGAGCACCTCGGCCAGCACCACGTAGGGCAGGTAGCTGGCGAAGTCACTGATCGGGTCGGGCACCCGCCACGCGCCGGCCACCGCCGGGAGCGGGGCCAGCGCGTCGGTGTACGTGCTGCGCCGCTCGGCGGTCAGGTCGGGCTCGGCGAAGTCGGGCCGCTGCGGGGCGGGCCGGGCCGGCACGTCCCCGAAGTGCCGCTCGATGAGCGTGGTCGCCTCGGCCACGTCGATGTCGCCGCTGACCGCGAGCACCGCGTTGCCGCTGGCGTAGTAGCGGCGGAAGAAGTCGGCGGCGTCGGACACGGTGGCCGACTCCAGGTCGACGAAGGAGCCGTAGCCGTCGTGCGCGTTGGGGAAGGTGTCGAACATCACCGGGGGCAGCGTCAGCCAGGGGAACCCGCCGTACGGCCGGTTCAGCACGTTGACCCGGATCTCCTCCTTCACCACGTCCACCTGGTTGCGCAGGTTCTCCTCGGTCAGCCGGGGGCCGCGCATCCGGTCGGCCTCCAGGAACAGCGCCCGTTCCAGTGCGTTGGCGGGCAGCGTCTCGAAGTAGTCGGTGTAGTCCAGGTGGGTGGAGCCGTTGAACGTCCCGCCCGCGCCCTGGACGTGCCGGAAGTGGGCCAGCTTCTCCAGGTTCTCCGAGCCCTGGAACATCAGGTGCTCGAAGAGGTGGGCGAACCCGGTGCGTCCCTCGGGCTCGGAGCGGATGCCGACGTCGTAGACCACAGCGACCCCGATGACCGGGGCGCTGCGGTCCGGCGTGAGCACCACGCGCAGGCCGTTGTCGAGGGTGAACCGTTCGACCGGGTACTTCGTCGCTGGGATCTTCGCTCTCCGCGTCGGCACGAGATCGACACTAGCGCCTCGGTACCGGCTCTACCGCCGGTGTGCCCTGGCCGAACGGTGGACTGTCGCGGGACGGGACTTGACGCCGGCGGCCGCTTGCCCCACTCTTCCTACCAACTAAATAGGAATACTGCGGATTGGACATTCGATGAGACGGCTTCCCCTGCGCCGCCTGGCCACCCTGGCGGCCCTGGCCGCCCTCGGCGCGGCCACGCTCGGCACCACCGCCGCCTGCGGCGAGGACAGCGACGCCGCCGCCGGTTCCGGCCCGGTGACGCTGCGCCTCGGCTACTTTCCCAACATCACGCACGCCCCGGCTGTGGTCGGCGTCGAGAAGGGGATCTTCAAGGAGAAGCTCGGCAGCGACGTCGAGCTGGACACCAAGACGTTCAACGCCGGCCCGGCCGCCATCGAGGCCGTCTTCTCCGGCGCGCTCGACGCCACGTACATCGGCCCGAACCCGACAGTGAACGCCTTCTCCAAGTCCAAGGGCGAGGCGGTCCGGGTCATCTCCGGCGCCGCGTCCGGCGGCGTCGCGCTCGTGGTCAAGCCCGGCATCACCTCGGTGGAGCAGCTGCGCGGCAAGAAGATCGCCACCCCGCAGCTCGGCAACACCCAGGACGTGGCGCTGCGCTTCTGGCTCAAGGAGAAGGGCCTGGAGACCACCAAGGAGGGCGGCGGCGACGTCAAGATCGTGCCGCAGGAGAACGCGCAGACGGTCGAGACGTTCGGCAGCGGCGCCATCGACGGCGCCTGGGTGCCCGAGCCGTTCGTCTCCCGGCTGGTGAACGCCGGCGGCAAGGTGCTCGTCGACGAGCGTGACCTCTGGCCGGACAAGAAGTTCGTCATCACCAACCTGCTGGTCAGCACCAAGTTCCTCAAGGCGCACCCGGACGTGGTGAAGAAGCTGGTCGAGGGCCAGGTCGCGGCGAACGAGTTCGTCAACACCAAGCCGGACGAGGCGCAGCAGGCCATCTCCGACCACATCGGCAAGATCACCGGCAAGCCGCTCGACCTCAAGCTGATCAAGCAGGCCTGGCCGACGCTGGAGTTCACCAACGACCCGATCCCGTCGTCGCTGAAGACCGGCCTGGACCACGCGGTCGCGGTCGGGCTCACCCAGCCGGTCGACCTGAACGGCCTCTACGACCTGAAGTACCTCAACGAGGTGCTCAAGACGCAGGGCAAGGCCGAGGTCAGCCA
Organism: Micromonospora globosa; assembly: GCF_000717585.1. Lineage (NCBI taxonomy): Bacteria > Bacillati > Actinomycetota > Actinomycetes > Micromonosporales > Micromonosporaceae > Micromonospora > Micromonospora globosa. The sequence continues at coordinate 36,921 of NZ_JNZR01000030.1, read as the reverse complement.
GCCGTGACGTCGACGAGCACGACCCCGCGCAGCGCGACCGGCTCGGTCGCGCTGCGCGGCGTGACCAAGGTGTACGGCCAGGGCGAGCAGGCGGTCCTGGCGCTGGACGGGCTGTCGCTGGACATCGCGCCGGGCGAGTTCGTCTGCATGGTCGGCGCGTCCGGCTGCGGCAAGAGCACGCTGCTCAACCTGGTCGCCGGACTGGACCGGGCCAGCGGCGGCGCGATCGAGCTGGGCGAGGGCGTCAACCCGGGACTGATGTTCCAGGAGCCGGCGCTGTTCCCGTGGCTGACCGTCGAGGGCAACATCGAGGTGCCGCTGAAGCTGCGCGGACTCCCCCGCGACCAGCGCAAGGAGCGGGTGGCCGAGCTGCTGCGCACGGTCCACCTGTCCGAGTTCGGCCGCAAGCGGCCGCACCAGCTCTCCGGCGGCATGCGGCAGCGGGTCGCGCTGGCCCGCACGCTCGCGCTGGAGACGCCGGTGCTGCTGATGGACGAGCCGTTCGGCGCGCTGGACGCGATGGCCCGCGACATCCTGCACGACGAGCTGGAGCGGATCTGGACCGAGCGCAAGCTCACCGTCCTGTTCGTCACGCACAACGTGCGCGAGGCGGCCCGGCTCGCCGACCGCATCGTGCTGCTCTCCAGCCGGCCCGGCCGGATCATCTACTCCACCGAGGTCGCCGTGCCGCGCCCCCGGCGGATCGACTCGCCGGAGGTCTCGGCCATCGCCGCCGAGGTCACCGACCGGCTGCGCAAGGAGGTGGGCCGGCATGGCCAGTGACACCCTCACCGGGTCGGCGCGTACGGACGCGGAGATCTCCGGACTCGACGCGCTGGAGATCGCCGGCCGGGAGAAGGGCCCGTCCCGGGTACGCCGCCTGTGGTCGGCCACCTGGCCCAAGTTCGCCGCGCTCGCGCTGGCCGTCGCCGTCTGGCAGGCGGTGGTCTGGTCCGGATGGAAGGAGCCGTGGGCGCTGCCCGGCCCGGCGGTGGTCTTCGGCGACCTCGGGGACTACCTGCTCAGCTCGGCGCTCTGGGAGGGCCTCGCCACCACCGCCCGGCGCGCGGCGGTCGGGTTCGCCGCCGCGGTCGCGGTCGGCCTGCTGCTCGGCCTGGGCGTGGCCCGGGTCAAGGTGCTCCGGGCCGCGCTCGGCTCGATGATCACCGCGTTGCAGACCATGCCGTCGATCGCCTGGTTTCCGCTGGCCATCCTGCTGTTCCAGCTCAGCGAGCAGGCGATCTTCTTCGTGGTGGTGCTCGGCGCCGCGCCGTCGGTCGCCAACGGCGTCATCCACGGCGTGGACTACGTGCCGCCGCTGCTGGTCCGGGCCGGCCGCAACCTCGGCGCCCGTGGGCTCAACCTCTACCGGTACGTGATCGCGCCGGCCGCGCTCCCCGCCATCGTGGCCGGGCTCAAGCAGGGCTGGGCGTTCGCCTGGCGCAGCCTGATGGCCGGTGAGCTGCTGGTGGTCATCGCCACCCGCACCTCGATCGGCGCTCAGCTCACGTACGCACGCGAGCTGAGCGAGGCACCCCGCCTGATGGCCATCATGATCGTCATCCTGGTCGTGGGCCTGCTCGTGGACACCGCGTTCGGGGCCGCCGACAAGGCGATCCGCCGCCGCTGGGGCGTGCTGGACCAGGCCGGCAACTGACGTCGTGTACATCTCCGCGCGCGCCGACTACGCGCTCCGGGCCATGCTCGCCGTCGCCGACGCCGCCGTCACCACAGGCGACCCGGCGGCCGGCGGCGGCGAGCTGGTCAAGGCGGCGAGCCTGGCCGAGAGCCAGGACATCCCGCTCAGCTTCCTTCAGGGGATCCTGCTCGACCTGCGGCGGGCCGGACTGCTGCACAGCCACCGCGGCACCGAGGGCGGGTACGCGCTGACCCGCCCTCCGGACGAGATCAGCGTGGGCGACGTGCTGCGCGCGGTAGGCGGCGCGATCACGAGCGTCCGGGGCATTCCCGCCGACCGGGCCGGCTACCACGGTGTGGCCACCGGCCTGCGGGACGTGTGGCTGGCGGTGGACGGCGCGATCGCCCTGGTCGTGGACCGGACCACACTCGCCGATCTGCTGAGCGACCGGGCCACGGCGCCCTGACGCGCGTCCGTCACGGGGCCGACGGCGGGACCGCATGATCGCTGTGCGGAAGCCCAGGGCGACGCGCCCGGCCGGTCGTCGGCCGCAGAGGCATGACTCCCGGCCGATATGACTCTGGGGCATATTTATGCCTGAGGGTCATATCGGTATCTCGGCATCGTCCGCCCTGGGCGGCTACTGAGTGTGCGGGGCGCGCATCCCGGGCGTGAAGCTGCGGGCGGCGCCGCGATCCGGCGAGCCGCCGTCGGACGGCTGCCACGGCCCGAACGCGGCCACCGCGGCGAGCGCCAGGCCGGCCCCCGCCACCGCGAGCACCAGCACCACTTCCCGCGCTCCGCCCGATCCGGCTTCCCCCGCCATGAACCGCTCCCTCCGCGTCCGGCCGACCCCCCGACCGGTCCCCCGCGCAGCAGCATCACCGTCGGGTTCCGGTCGCACAGTCGGGCAGCCGACCGAACATCGACTGATTCCCGACTCAGGAGCGAACTCTCCGCCCGCTCGGAAGCGGCCCGCTCGGAAGCGGCCCGCTCGGAAGCGAGCCGGTCAGGCGCAGGCCGCGGTCAGCGGCGGCGCGGGCGCCGGCGAGGACGGGTTCCCGGGGCGGGATGCGCGGCGGCGGGCGCGGTGATGGTCACCGGCACGCCGGACGGCTCCCGGGCGCCGGTGAGCCGGCTCAGCTCGCTGTCGCCGGCGCGTACCCGCGTGGTCTTGGGGTTGATGCCCGCGGTGGTCATCAGCCGGGCGACGTCGCGGCGCTGGTCCGGCAGCACGAGCGTGACCACAGTGCCCGACTCCCCGGCCCGGGCGGTCCGGCCGCCCCGGTGCAGGTAGTCCTTGGCCTCGGTGGGCGGGTCGGCGTTGACGACCAGGTCCAGCCCGTCGACGTGGATGCCCCGGGCCGCCACGTCGGTGGCCACCAGCGCGGTGACCTGGCCGGTGCGGAACTGCTCCAGGATGCGGGTGCGCTGCGGCTGCGACTTGCCACCGTGCAGCGCCGCCGCGCGTACGCCCTTGGCGAGCAGCTGGCGGGCCACCCGGTCGGCGCGGTGCTTGGTGGCGATGAAGACGATGGTGCGGCCCTCGCGGGCGGCGATGTGCGCCAGCGCGGCCGGCTTGTCCTCCGCGTCCAGGTGCAGCACGTGGTGCGTCATCGCGGTGACGGTGGCGGTGCCCGGGTCGACGGAGTGCGTCACCGGGTCGGTGAGGAACCGGCGGACCAGCCGGTCCACGCCGCGGTCGAGCGTGGCCGAGAACAGCATCCGCTGCCCGCCCGGCGCGACCTGCTCCAGCAGCTTCGTCACCTGCGGCAGGAAGCCCATGTCGGCCATCTGGTCCGCCTCGTCCAGCACGGTGATGGTCACCTGGTCCAGCCGGGCGTCCCCGCGGTCGATCAGGTCGTGCAGCCGGCCCGGCGTGGCCACCAGCACCTCGGCACCGGCGCGCAGCGCGGCCGCCTGCCGGGTCAGCGAGAGCCCGCCGACCACTGTGGCGCAGCGCAGGCCGAGCGTGGCGGCGTACGGGGCGAGCGCTTCGGTGACCTGCGCGGCCAGTTCACGGGTGGGTACGAGCACCAGCGCGAGCGGGCGGCCCGGTCGGGCCCGGCGGCCGGCCGTACGGTGCAGCAGCGGCAGCCCGAACGCGAGCGTCTTGCCGGAGCCGGTACGGCCCCGGCCGAGCACGTCGCGGCCGGCCAGCGAGTCCGGGATCGTCGCCGCCTGGATCGGGAACGGCGCGGAGATGCCCTGCGCGGCCAGCTCGGAGACGAGCGCCGGGGCCAGGCCGGTGGCGGCGAACGTGGGCAGGGTGGTGGTCATGCGGAAAGCCTTCCTCGACGCGGCACGTGTCGAGGAAGGGCGCCGGACAGCGGCGCGTCACCGGCGTCGCCGGTGGTCACAAGCACGAACCGAAAGGGACGGGCCGGCCCGGCAGAGGCGGGCCGGCCCGTGCACCACGCCCGAGAGGGCGCGATGGTGGTGCCGGTTGATCCGAAGATCAGAGCGGGCGGATGTTCTCCGCCTGCGGGCCCTTCTGGCCCTGGGTCACCTCGAACTCGACCCGCTGGTTCTCGTCCAGGCTCCGGTAGCCGGAGGTCTGGATCGCCGAGAAGTGGGCGAAGACGTCGGCGCCGCCGTCGTCCGGGGTGATGAAGCCGAAGCCCTTGTCAGCGTTGAACCACTTGACGGTGCCAATTGCCATGTGTTTCGTCTCCTTGACGGAACGGTCGGCCCGCACGTGTTGCGGGCCGGAGAGGAGCACCCCGCGCGTGGAATACGCGGCGTGCCTGTCGCTGCTGGTCGCCCCGCCCGGAGAACTCCGGACACAACAAAGAGCGCCTGGGGCCACAATCCGCCAGGCGCACACAGAGTCTCTGGAAACCAAAACTGCAACCCAGCCAACGTATCACGGATTCGCGCGCTCCGGGAGATCCCCCGGGATTTCCGGCACGGCGGCCACCAAGGCGGCCAGTCCCTCCGCGTCGAGCAGATCGGCCGGGCGGACGGTGGCGGAGTCCCGCACGTAGTGGAACGCGGCGCCGACCCGGTCCACCGGCACCCCGGCCAGTTCCGCCCAGGCCAGCCGGTACACAGCCAGCTGCACCGCCGCCGCGTCGGCCTCCCGGCCGGCCGGCTGCCGCCCGGTCTTCCAGTCGACCACGTCGTAGCGCCCACCCGGGCGGGCGAACACGGCGTCCATCCGCCCCCTGATCACCACCCCGGCGATGACAGTGGCGAACGGCACCTCCACCTCCACCGGCACCCGGTCGGCCCACTCGCCGGCCAGGAAGCGCTCCTGCAACTCGGCCAGCGCCTCGTCCGGGGCCGCGTCCTCGTCCGCCGCGCCGGGCAGCTCGTCCACGTCGAGTAGCCGGTCGGTGCCGAAGCGCTGCTCCAGCCAGGCGTGGAACGCGGTGCCGCGCCGGGCGTACGGGTTCGGTTCGGTCGGCATCGGGCGGCGCAGCGTACGGGCCAGCGCCTCCGGGTCGCGGCGCAACGCCACGAGCTGGGTCACCGAGAGCTGGCCGGGTAGTTCGACCTCGACCGCCTCGGCCTGCCGGGCCAGCTCCGCCCGCTCGGCGAGCAGGAGATCGGCCTCGCGCCGCCAGCGGGCCACCTCGGCGTCGTCCGCCGCTCCCGTGGTGGCGAGCACTGCCGCCTCGCGACGGGCCGTCTCCGGGTCGGCCAGGTGGCGGCGGACCAGCGCCGCCGCCTCGGTCAGCGCCGGGCGGCGGGTGCCCAGCGGGTCGGCCGGCCACTCGGCCCGCAGCACCGTCTCGGTGGTCGGGTTCACCGCGTCCCCGGCCGGCTCCGGCGTCCACGCGTCCACCACGTGCCCGTCCCCGCCCGCCAGGCAGGCGTCGTGCACCTCCCGCAGGAACACCGACGGGCCGCGGAACCGCTTGGTCCCCTCCCCCCACCAGTAGCCGGAGCAGAGCAGCAGCCGACGCGGGCGGGTCACCGCCACGTACGCCAGCCGGCGCTCCTCCCGCTCGTCGTGCGCCCGCCAGGCGTCGGTGAAGTCGGTCAGCGCACGGGCCACGCCGCGCTGGTCCTCCGCCTCCGGCAGGGCCAGCTCGGGCAGCCCGTCCGCGTCGCCGCGCAACGGGAACGGCAACACGCCCAGCCCGCCCAGCCAGTGGTCGGAGTTGCGGACCGGCCCCGGCCAGACGCCCCGGGTCATCCCCGCCACCGCCACCACGTCCCACTCCAGGCCCTTCGCGGCGTGCGCGGTGAGCACCTGCACCGCGCCGGCCACCACCTCGACCTCGCCGGGCGCCAGCCCGCGCTCCTCGTCCTCGGCGGCGGCCAGGTAGGCGAGGAAACCGGCCAGCGTGGCGCCGGGCGTCTCGCCGCTGAACCGGGCCGCCACGTCGCCGAGCGCGTCCAGGTGCGCGCGGGCCAGCCCGGCGTCGCCCGCGCCGTCCCGGCCGGCCCGGACCGCCACCTCGACGTCGAGCCCGATGGTCCGCTCGATGTCCGCGATCAGCTCCGGCAGGGACTGGTCCAGCCGGTAGCGCAGCAGCGCCAGCTCCATCCCGTACGAGCGCAGCCGCGCGTAGCCCTCGGCCGAGTACGCCTGCGCCGGCCCCAGGTCCGCCAGCGCCTCCACGAGCGTCGCCTCGTCCAGCGCGTCCACGGTGATCTCCGGGCCCTCGTCGCCGGTGAGCTCCCGGCGGCTGCGGGCGATGGCGCGGGCCCGGCGGTGCAGGGCGACCAGATCACGCGGGCCGATCCGCCAGCGCGCGCCTGTCAGCAGCCGCAGCAGCGCCGCCCCGTCGGTCGGGTCGGCGAGCACGCGCAGCGTGCACACCACGTCCCGTACCTCAGGGGTGTCCAGCAGCCCACCCAGGCCGACCACGTCGACCGGCAGTCCGCGGGCACGCAACGCCGCCTCGATCGCCGGGATCTGGCTGCGCAGCCGCACCAGCACCGCAGTGGTCGGGCGGCGGTCGGCCGGGATGTGCTCGGGCAGCGCGCCGGGCATCCCGGCCGCGCCCCGCCAGGCCGCCAGCACGCTGTCCGCGATCCAGTCGGCCTCGTCGGCGTACGTCTCCAGCAGCGCGCAGTGCACGGTGCCGCCGGCCTGCCCGCCCGGCGTGCGGTGCGGGATCGGGTCGCGGACGCTGAGCGCGGCGTGCAGTTCCGGCACCCGCGCGCCGGCCGCCCGCAGCGGCACCGACAGCGTGTTGGCGACGCCGAGGATCTCCGGCCGGTTGCGCCAGCTCGTGGTCAGGCTGAGCACGTCGGCGGGGCTGCCGTCGGTGCGGGCGAACTCGGCCGGGAACCGGTCGAGCGTGCCGGCGCTGGCCCCGCGCCAGCCGTAGATGGACTGGCAGGGGTCGCCGACCGCGGTGACCGGGTGGCCGCCGCCGAACAGCGCGTTGAGCAGCACCACCTGGGCGTGGCTGGTGTCCTGGTACTCGTCGAGCAGCACCACCCGGAACCGGTCCCGCTCGATCACCCCGACGCCGGGATGGTCGCGGGCCACCCGGGCCGCGCGGGCGAGCTGGTCGGCGAAGTCCATCGCCTCGAAGTCGTCCTTGCGCCGGGCGTACGCGCGCACGAGCGGCAGCAGCTTCAGCCGGGTCCGCTGGAGCTGGAGCGCCTTGCGGACGTCGGCGTAGACCCGGCCCGGCCGGGACTGCACGTCGGCGAAGAACCGGCCGGTCCAGGCGGCCAGCTCGTCCGGGTCGACCAGGTGCTCGTCCAGCTCACCGGCGAGCGCCAGCACGGCGTCGGTGATGGTCGACGGCATCCGGTCCACCTCGGACATGTCGCCGTCGTAGTTGCGCACCAGCAGGTCGACGAGCTGCCAGCGGGACGCCTCGGTGAGCAGCCGGGTGGTCGGCTCGTACCCGGCGCGCAACCCGTGCTCGGTGACGATCCGCCCGGCGTACGAGTGGTACGTGGACACGGTCGGCTCGCCCGCCAGCGGGTCGTCGTGCGGATCCCGCCCCTGCCGGCCGAGCCGCCGGATGAGCTGGTCGAGCCGGGTGCGGACCCGGTGCGCCAGCTCGCCGGCCGCCTTGCGGGTGAAGGTGAGGCCGAGGATGTGCTCGGGGCGTACGTAGGAGTTGGCGACCAGCCACATCACCCGCGCGGCCATCGTCTCGGTCTTGCCCGAGCCGGCGCCCGCGACCACCAGCAGCGGCTCCACCGGCGCGGCGATGATCGCGGCCTGCTCCCGGGTGGGCGCCGGCAGCCGCAGCAGCCGGGCCAGCTCGACGGGCGTGTAGCGGGGCCCCGCGTCGGCGGTGCGCGGCGCGGGCGTGGCGGAGGCGCCGAACAGCGCCGGCTGAACAGTCATGAGTTCTCCGGTGGCGGCTCGACCACCTGGCGGCCCTGGCCGGACACCGGGCAGCTGGTGCGTACCGGGCAGACCCGGCACTTGGAGTTGGCCACTGCGGCGAACGTCGAGGCGGCCATCGTGTCTGCGGTACGGCGCACCAGCGCGGTGGCCCAACCGGCCTCCGGGCCCTCCCCGGCCGCGGCCTGCGTCTGCTCCTTGGCGTCCCGCGCGCCGGTGCCGAGCTGCACCAGCGCGGCCCCGCCCGGTTCCTCGCCGAACTCGGTGAACCCGCCCGCCTCCACCGCTGCCTGGTACGCGCCGAGCTGCGGATGCTCGGCCACCTCCCGCTCGGTGACAGCCGTCGACTTGCCGGTCTTCAGGTCGATCACCACGAGCCGCCCCTCGTCGTCGACCTCCAGCCGGTCGACCCGGCCGGTCAGCTCGATCGGACGGGACGGGTCGTCGAGGCGGACCGCGAACTCGTGCTCGATCGCGAGCAGCCGGCGCGGGTTGCCGGCCAGCCAGCGCAGCAGCTTGTCCACCATCGCCTCGGCGCGCTGCCGCTCCGGGCCGGCCATCCACCGGGCGGCCAGCTCGATCGCGTCGAACCGGGCGGCCACGTACTCCAGCAGCGCCTCCCGGTCGACGCTGGCATCCTCGGCCAGCATCGCGGCGGCGTGCACCAGGTTGCCCACGCCCTGCGCGGCGCTGGCCGGGCCGCTGCCGCCGTGCCGTTCCAGCAGCCAGCGCAGGCTGCACCGCAACGCGCTCTCCATCGCCGACGGGGTGACCCGTACCGGCTCGCCCTCGTCGACGAGCGGCCGGTCGTCGGACAGGCCGCGCAGCCCCCACCAGTCGTCCGGATGCGCGCCGGGCACCCCGGCGGCGGCCAGCCGCGCCAGCTCACCCGCCGCCGCGTGCCGCCGGGTGATCGGCGTCGCCGGGTCGGTGACTGCGGTACGCAGCTCCGCCACCAGCGCGGACAGGGTGAGCCCACGCGGCGGCAGGGTGACCGGGAGCGCCGCGGGCGGCCCGTCCTGCGGATGCTCGTCCCCGTGCGGCACCGGCCCGTCCACGATGCCCCCGCGCATGGCCGTACGTGTCGGTCCGTTCCCGGTCGGGTTCGGGCCGTTCGGGTTCGGGCCGTTCGGAGCCGGGCCGGTCGGGTTCGGGCCGGTCGGGGCGGCGCCGCCTCCGCCGGTGGCGGGTGGGTCGGCGGCGGCCAGTTCGTGCAGGAATCGGCTCGGCTGCTCCTCGTGGTCGTCCCCGCCGACCGCGGCGGACGCCACGGCGGTGACCAGCAGCCGCCGCCGCGCCCGGCTGATCGCCACGTGGAACAGCCGCCGCTCCTCGTCCAGCAACGCCGACGTCTGCCCGACCAGGCTGGCCCGCAGCCCGGCGCCGTCGGCGCGACCGGCGAGCACGTCGACGAGCCGCTCCGAGCCGAGCAGGCTGCCGCGCAGGCGCAGGTCCGGCCAGACGCCCTCCTGCACCCCGGCCACCGCGACCAGATCCCACTCCAGACCCTTGGCGGCGTGCGCGGTGAGCAGGCGTACCGCGTCGCCCCGGTCGGCGGCGGCGGCGAGCGTGTCGGCGGGCAGCTCCTGCCCGAGGACGTGGTCGAGGAACACCTCGGTACGCGCGCCGGGCAACCGGTCGGTGAACCGGGCCGCCGCGTCGAAGAGGACGAGAACGGCGTCCAGATCACGGTCGGCGGCCTCGGCCCGCCAGCGCTGGGCGGTCTCGTGCTCGCCGGTGGCCGCGCGTCCCCGGGTGATCGCCCCGGCCCAGCGTTCGGCCAGCCCGCTCTCCCGCCACACCGCCCAGAGCACGTCCTCGACAGTGGCGCCGGGCCGGCCGGCCGTCTCCCGGGCGGTCGCGAGCAGGTGCGCCACGGCCTGCGCGGGGGCCGCCCAGCGACGCTCGATGGTGGCCAGTTCGGCCGGGTCGCGAAGTGCCTCCACCAGCAGCTCGCCGGAGGGACGGCGGTCGCCGCCGGCCAGCGCCAGCGCCCGCAACCCCTGGCGCAGCCGCCGTTCGGCCAGCGGGTCGGCCCCGCCCAGCGGGGAGTGCAGCAGCGCGACCGCCGCCTCCTCGTCCAGCCGGTCGGGTTCGAGCGCGCAGCGCAGCAGGAGCAGCAGCGGGGCGACCGCCGGCTGGAGGTGCAGCGGCAGGTCCTCGCCGTGCACGACGGTCGGCACACCGGCCGTGTGCAGCGCGCGCCGCAGCGACGGCAGTTGCCGGCCGGTGGAGCGGACCAGCACCGCCATCCGGGACCACGGCACGCCGTCGAGCAGGTGCGCCTCGCGCAGGGCGTGCGCCAGCCACGCCGACTCGCTGGTGGCGGACCGGAACGTCCGTACCTCCACCGTTCCGGCGGGCACGCCGGGAAGCGGGCGCAGCCGCCGGTGCCCCGCCGGGCCGCGCAGCCGCCGGGCCAGCCGGGCGGTCGCCGCCAGCAGTTCCGGCCCGGCCCGGTACGAGGTGGTCAGCGTGACCTGCGCCGCCGGAGCACCGGAGGCGGTGCGGAAGCGGTGCGGGAACGTGGTGACGCCCGCCGGGTCGGCGCCGCGGAACGCGTACGTGGACGAGTCCGGGTCGGCAAACGCGACGAGGGACCGGCCGCCTCCGGCCACCACGGCGAGCAGGTCGAGCTGGGCCGGGTCGGTGTCGGCCAGCTCGTCGACGTACACGTGGGTCAGGCGACGACGCTCGGCGGCGAGCAGCTCGGGGTCGTCGAGCAACATGCCGGTGGCGGCGCGCACCAGTTCCGCCGGGTCGTACGCCACCGAGCCCCGGTTGCTCACGTCCCGCAGGGCGAGCACGGCGACGTACTCCCGCAGGAAGCGCGCGGCGGCCGGCCAGTCGGCGCGGCCCAGCTTCTCGCCCAGCCGGGCCAGCTCGACCGGGCCGACGCCGCGCTCCGCGGCACGCATCAGCAGGTCGCGGAGCTGCTGGGCGAACGCCCGGGTACGCAGCGCGGGGCGCAGGTCCTCCGGCCAGCCGACCGGGTCGTCGCCGGGTTCCTCCCCCACCACGTCGAGCAGCTCACGAATGATCAGGTCCTGCTCGGGGCCGGTGAGCAGCCGGGGCGAGGGCTCACCGCGTTCGGCAGCCGCGCGGCGCAGCAGCCCGAAGGCGTACGCCGGGAACGTGCGCACCAGCGGCTCACGGATCACCCGGTGCCCGCCCTCGGCGATGCGCGCCTCGATCCGGTGGCGCAGTTCGGTGGCGCCGCGCCGGCCGAAGGTGAGCACGAGGATCCGCTCCGGGTCGACACCCTCGGCCACGCGGGCCGCGACCGCCTCGACGAGCGTCGTCGTCTTGCCGGTGCCAGGGCCGCCCACGACGAGCATCGGCCCGTCGGTGTGCGCGATCACCTCGGCCTGCACCGGGTCCACCGCACGCACACGGCTCAGGCCCTGCCCGGCCCCGGTCTCCCGGGTCTCGTCGCCAGTCCGCGCTTCTTCGCCCCCCGCATCCGGCGTGGTGGCGGGTGGGGCAGCTCCGCGTGTGCCGGTGCCGGGTGTCGCGGGAGTCGTGGCGTCGGCGGGCGGCGTGATGGGCTCCGGGTGTGCGGCATCGCCCGCCGACCCCCCGGATCGCGGCTCCGCATCAGCCGGCCCACCGGGCCGACCCACCCCCTGCCCCGCCCCGGCGTCGTGGGTGACCCCCGCCTCCGCGCCGCCGGGCCGGCGCACCAACCGGTACGCCTGCATCACCGACATCCCACCACGCCGGTACGACACCCGGAAACCGACCGCCGTCCCGGCCGTCACCAGCTCACCTGCCCGCAGCGTGCACCACTGCCCGGCTCTGCCACACACCCCTAGATCAACACCACCTCGGGGAAATGGCCACATCACACACGCCCGGACACCACCACCTCCCCGAAATGGTGTCGATCAAGCCCGCCGAAACGGTGGTGAACAAGGACGGGCCGACCGGGCGGGCGGGGTGGGTCAGGTCAGGCGGGTGTCTATCAGGTCCAGGGCGGCGGGGACGCTGTCGGCGACCAGCAGCAGGTCCAGCGCGGCCGGCTTGAGGAACCGCTGCTCACCGAGCCCGCGGATCCAGTCGAGCAGCGGCCGGTAGAAGCCGTCGACGTCGACGATCACCATCGGCTTGGCGTGCAGGGCCAGGGTGGCGGTGGTCCAGACCTCGAACAGCTCGTCGAGCGTGCCGAGCCCGCCGGGCAGCGCCACGAACGCGTCGGACTTCTCGTCCATCAGCGTCTTGCGGCTGGCCAGGCTGTCGGTGACCAGCAGCTCGTCGGAGTCCAGGTCGGCGACCTCCAGGTCGACCAGGGACTGCGGGATGACGCCGACGGTGCGACCGCCGGCCGCCCGCGCGCCCTGCACCACGGCGCCCATCATCCCGACGCAGCCGCCGCCGCTGACCAAGGTGTGGCCGCGCCGGGCCAGTTCCTCACCGGTCTCGGTGGCGAGCGCCAGCCAGCGGGCGTCGAGGGTACGGGAGGACGCGCAGAAGACACAGACGTTGGCCACGGGTCAGCTCCGTCCCGCCGGGCCCTCGGGGGCGGCCTCGGCGGCCGCGCGCTGGTCGGCGGCCACCCGGGCGACCGCCTCCTCGCGGACCGCTTCCTGCTCGGCGGAGAGCACGGCCTCGGCCTCCACGATGTGCCGGACCGCCTCGTTGACGTCGTCGGTGAGGCGGATCAGGTCGAGGTCGGCCGGACCGATCTTGCCCTCGGTGGCCATGGTGCCGCGCAGCCAGTCGAGCAGGCCCTGCCAGTAGTCGGTGCCCATCAGCACGACCGGGAAGCGGGTCACCTTGCCGGTCTGCACCAGGGTGAGCGCCTCGAACAGCTCGTCCAGGGTGCCGAAGCCGCCGGGCAGCACCACGAACGCCTGGGCGTACTTGACGAACATGGTCTTGCGGGCGAAGAAGTAGCGGAAGTCGATGGCCAGGTCGACCCAGTCGTTGAGGCCCTGTTCGAACGGCAGCTCGATGCCGAGCCCGACGGAGAGGCCACCGGCCTCACCGGCGCCCCGGTTGGCGGCCTCCATCACGCCGGGACCGCCGCCGGTGATCACCGCGTACCCGGCCCGGGCCAGCGCGCCGCCCAGTTCCTCGGCCATCCGGCACTCGGGGCTGTCCGGCTTGCTGCGGGCGGAGCCGAACACGCTCACCGCCGGGGGCAGGTCGGCGAGGGTGTCGAAGCCCTCGACGAACTCGGACAGGATCCGCAGCGCGCGCCAGGCGTCCTTGGTCTTCCAGTCGCTGCGTCCCCGGGAGTCGAGCAGCCGCTGGTCGGCCGTACTCGTCGGAATCGCCCGGTTGCGCAGCGTCACCGCGCCGCGATGCCGTTCTCCCCGGTGCCGCTCCCCCCGCTGGCCGCGCCCGGCCGACATTCCGCTGCTCTCGCCCATGGGGTCACCGTAGTAGAGCGGCTCCGGCGGGGCGCGCAGGCCCGGGAGCCGAAGAAATCTTTGGGATCCGGGCAACTAATTCGGTCGCACGTACGTCTTACTATTCACATACCCGGTATACCCCGGGCGACGCGCCTTCGGGGGAGGAGCCAGCGTTGATCAGTAACAGCGAGATGATCCGGATCCGCCGTCAGATGCAGCGGCGGATCCGTGACGTGGTGGCCGAGCGCCGCCGCGCCCGGATGATGGAGACCCACCGGTCCGACCTGACCGGCGAGACCGGCGAGGCGGAAGCACCCCTGACGACGACCGTCTGACGGTCCCGGGGTCCGCGAGGCGGGCGCGGACCCCGGGATCGCAGCGCGTCAGGCCGGGGCCAGCCAGCGGTGCAGCGTCGCCGCGCCGTCCCGGATCTTGGTCAGTTCGACGTGCTCGTCCTTGTGGTGCGCCAGGTTCGGGTCGCCGGGGCCGAAGTTCAGCGCCGGAATGCCCATGGCCGCGAACCGCGCCACGTCCGTCCAGCCCAGCTTGCCGATCGGCGCCGCACCGACCGCCGCCAGGAACTCCTGCGCCGCCGGGCTCTCCAGTCCGGGCGGCGCACCGGCCGCCGCGTCGGTGACCTCCAGCTCGAAGCCGGCGAAGACCTCGCGCAGGTGCGCCTCGGCGCCCGCCGGGTCGCGGTCCGGGGCGTACCGGTAGTTGATCTCGATCTCGCAGCGGTCCGGGATGACGTTGCCGGCCACCCCGCCGGTGATCCGCACCGCGTTGAGACCCTCGCGGTAGTCGCAGCCCTCGATCGTCACCCGGCGGGCCTCGTACGTGGTCAGCCGCCGCAGCACCTCGCTCGCGCCGTGGATGGCGTTGACGCCGTGCCAGGAGCGCGCCGCGTGGGCCCGCTCGCCGTGCGTGGTGACCACCGCCCGCATGGTGCCCTGACAGCCCGCCTCGACGATCCCGTACGTCGGCTCCAGCAGCACCGCGAAGTCGGCCTCCAGCCACTCGGGGTGGCTCTGCGCGACCAGGGTGAGGCCGTTGTACTTCGACTCGATCTCCTCGGCCTCGTAGAAGAAGTACGTGACGTCGTAGCGCGGGTCGGGCAGCGTCACCGCCAGGTGCAGCGCGAAGGCGACCCCGGACTTCATGTCGGAGGTGCCGCAGCCGTACATCAGGTCGCCACGCATGGTCGAGGGGAAGTTGCCGTTGAGCGGAACGGTGTCCAGATGGCCGGCGAGCACCACGCGCTGCGCCCGACCCAGGTCGGTCCGGGCCATGACGGTGTTCGAGTGCCGGTAGGTGGTCAGGTGCGGCACACCGCGCAGCACCTCCTCGACGCAGTCGGCGATGGCCTTCTCGTTGAGGGATACCGACTCGATGTCGACCAGGGCGCGGGTCAGCGCCACCGGATCGGCCAGGACCTCGGGGGTCAACGGGTTCTGCATGTCTCGCACGGTACCGTCATCCTCGGTGGGCGCGAGGGACACGTGCCGCGCCCCCGGCCGCGAGCAGCGGCGGACGCCGCCGCCGGAACGAGAGGTGACACAGTGACGTCCGCACCATCCGCCTGGGGCATCGGCCTGGCCACCGTCACCGCGCAGGACCAGGTGCTCGACACCTGGTACCCGACCGGCAAGCTGGGTCTGGGCGAGCTGCCTCTGGTGCCCGGCGAGGACCGGGCCGACGTGCTCGACCTGCCTCCGGGCGCGATCGGGGAGCGGGCGCTGCCCGGGTTGCGCACTGTCGAGGTGACCACTGTGATCGGCTCGCTGGACGACCCGATCAAGGACGCCGCCGACGCGTACCTGCGGTTGCACCTGCTCTCCCACCGCCTGGTGCGGCCCAACGAGCTGAACCTCGACGGCATCTTCGGCAAGCTGGCGAACGTGGCCTGGACGTCGGCCGGGCCGTGCCCGCCGGAGCGGGTGGACGAGCTGCGTGTCATCGAGCGGGCCGCCGGCCGCCACCTGTCCGTGTACGGGGTGGACAAGTTCCCCCGGATGACCGACTACGTGGTGCCGTCGGGGGTGCGGATCGCGGACGCGGACCGGGTCCGGCTGGGCGCGTACCTGTCGTCCGGCACCACCGTGATGCACGAGGGCTTCGTCAACTTCAACGCCGGCACGCTCGGCACCTCGATGGTCGAGGGCCGCATCGTGCAGGGTGTGGTTGTCGGCGACGGTTCCGACATCGGCGGCGGCGCCTCGATCATGGGCACGCTCTCCGGCGGCGGGACCGAGAAGGTGCGCATCGGTGAGCGGAGCCTGGTCGGCGCGAACGCCGGTGTCGGCATCACGCTCGGCGACGACTGCGTGGTGGAGGCGGGCTGCTACATCACCGCCGCCTCGAAGATCACCCTGCCGGACGGCCGGACGGTCAAGGCCCGCGAGCTGTCCGGCGTCGACGGGCTGCTGTTCTGGCGCAACTCGGTGACCGGCGCGCTGGAGGCGAAGCCCCGCACCGGCCAGGGCATCGCGCTCAACGCCGCGCTGCACGCCAACGACTGAGCCGTACCCCCGTCCGGGTCCGCGACGGCGACCGCCGCGCGGACCCGGACGGCCGGCTCACCGCAGGCGGTACGCCTGGATGATCCGCTGGGTCACGGTGTTGCCGGCGTCGTCACGGGCGGTGGCCCGCAGCGACGCGTACCCCGGGCCGGCCGGGTGCCGGACGGTGGCCGTCCACGCCCCGCCCTGCTTCTTCAGCGCCGCCTTCTGCCAGGTCTTGCCACCGTCGTAGGAGACGTCGACGGTGAGCGCCACGACCCGGCCGGACGGCGCGCCGGGCTGACGCTGCACCGTCACCGGCACGGTGAACGTCCGGCCCGCCGGGGCCGAGCTGTCCGCCGCCAGCGGCGGGGTGAACCGGACCGCCATGGCCGGCAGCCGGGCCGGCACGTCGCCCGGTACCCGCTTGGAGCGGAACGTCCAGCTCGCCGTGACCTCGGTGCTCAGGTCGGTGAAGCCGCGCGTCGCACTGGTCTCCAGCCGGTAGTTCGCCGTTCCCGGCGGCACTGTGAACTCGCCGTAACCCGGGTAGGGCGACTCGTCGACAAGCTTGCCGTTGCGGTAGAGCCGGGTGTGCTCGGTGTCGTTGAGCGAGCCGCCCGGGTGCCCGGCCGCGTCGCTGTGCACCGGCAGCGAGACGATGACGGTGTCGCCGGTACGGGTGATGCCCTGCTCCGGCCACTGCGGCTGCGGGAAGGACGGGCCGAACGGGGCCTTGTTCCACTCGTCGCGGTAGCTGTGCCCGGCCTGATAGCGGGTCGGCACTCGTTCCAGCGCCGCCCGCGGCTCCAGCCAGCCCTCCTCGGCCCGCTCACCGAAGGCCAGCTCGGCGCTCCAGCGGGTCCGGGTGACGCTGAGGTGGTCGATCCGCTTGCCCGGCACCTGGACGGGCAGGACGATCGCCGAGCCGCCCATGTTGTAGTCGCGCTCCGCGTAGACGACCAGTTCGTTGTCCATCCCGGCGTAGCCGGCGGCGAACCGGTTCGTGACGGTGGCCAGGTCGGCCGGCCGGTAGTGCCGGACGAAGCCGGTCGGGAACCGGCCCGGGAACAGGTCGTTCAGGCCGTAGAAGTACGGGCTGCGCTCGGGCGCTGTCGGCTCGACCCACTGGCTGGCGAGCGCGCCGACGAAGACCTTGTCGGAGACGGTACGGCCGATCTGGGCCGAGTAGAGGCCCTCGAACCTGTCGGTCCACAGCCCGAAGCTGTTGTAGTAGTCGCCGAATCCCCAGGCCGCTGTGAGGTCGATCAGCAGTGGCGCCGCGCCGCGCTGCGGCACCGTGGTGCGGATCGGCTTCGCCCGCCGGGCGTCCAGCGCGAGCCGCTGGTTCCCGGCCACCACCAGTTCCGGCTGGGCGAGGAAGGAGACCTCCGACCAGCCCTGGTCACCGTCGACGAAGATCAGGCTCTGTACGCCGTACCGGCCCTTCGGCACCCGGATCCGGGTCTCACCGCCGGCGCCGTAGACGTCCCGGTAGGTGCCGTCGTCGAGCCCGAGCAGGACGGTGTAGTACCCGTCGGTCAGGGCACCGGAGCGGTTGCGGTGGGTCACGGTCAGGTCGTAGCTCTCCACCTCGCGGTCGACAGCGAGCGGGGTCACCACCACCGCGTCGCCGGCGCGGGCGAGCAGGCGGCCGGTCCAGTAGCCGTCGGCGCCGCCGAGCCGGGTGTCGATCACCACTGTCACCTGGGCGCTGTCGCCCGCCGGAACGGTGAGCCGCGAGGTGCTGAGGGTGAGCATGCCGGCCGGCGCGGTCCGCCCGCCCGGTCCGGTGAACTCGGTGCTCAGGTCCAGCGTGAGCGGGGCGGTCCCGCCGTTGCGGTAGATGACGGTCCGGCTGACCGGCTTGTCGTCGGTGTGCGGCCAGGCCGCCACGCCGAACGAGACGGACGCCGGTTCGCTCGTCACCTGCTGGGTGATCGCGCGGGCGACGTCGACCCGGCCCGCACCCTGCTGGAACGCGGTCTGCTCCGGGTGCGGCTTCGCCGAGGCCATCAGCGTCGCCTTGTAGCGCTCGGGCGTCCAGCCGGGGTGCTGCTGGGCGAGCAGCGCGACCGCGCCGGCCACGTGCGGGGCGGCCATCGACGTGCCGGACAGCGAGGCGTACCGGTCCCCCACCGGGTCGCCGATCTGGCCGTGCGCGGCCCGCGCGGCCACGATCTCCACACCCGGCGCGGTGATGTCCGGCTTGATCGCCCCGTCGCCGACCCGGGGACCGCGGCTGGAGAAGTCGGCGAGCACGTCGTCCCGGTCCACAGCGCCGACCGCGAGCGCGGCGTCGGCGGTGGCCGGCGAGCCGACCGAACCGTCGGCGCCGTCGTTGCCGGCGGAGATCACGAACAGCGTCCCGTGCTGCTCGGTGAGCGTACCGACCGCCTGCTCCAGCGGGTCCACCTCCGGGGTGTCGCCGCCGCTGAGGCTCATGTTGACCACGGTGGCGTGCTGCTCGGCCGCGGCCCACTGCATGCCGGCCAGGATGGCCGACTCGGTGCAGCCGTAGACCTCACAGACCTTCCCGGACAGCAGCGTGGCGTCCGGCGCCACGCCCCGGTACTTCCCGCCCGAGGCGGCGCCGCTGCCGGCGATGGTGGAGGCCACGTGCGTGCCGTGTCCGACGATGTCGTCCGGGTCCGCCTCCTCGGTGAAGTTGCGCGACTCGGCGACCTTGCCGGCCAGGTCCGGGTGGCTGAGGTCGACGCCGGTGTCGAGCACCGCGACCCGCACGCCCTTACCGGTCCAGCCGGCGGCCCACGCGGTCGGCGCGCCGATCTGCGGCACGCTGTGGTCGAGTGTCAGCCGCCGCCGGCCGTCGAGCCAGATCCGGTCGACACCCCCCGCCGCGTCGAGCCGGGCGCCGGAGCGGTCGGCGCTCACCGCCTTCCAGAGCGCGCCGGTGTCGCCCTTGTCGGCGACGACGGCCGCGCCGGCGATCGCCGGCAGGTCGCGGGTCACCCGCGCGCCGGCGAGCGGGGCCGCCGTCCGCCGGGCCACCCCCGGCCGGTACGTCACGAGCAGCGGTACGCTGCCGCGCCGCGCGTCGTCGTACCCGGCCTCGATCAGCCCGCTCACGTCGAACAGGCGCCGGTCGAGCTTGCCGGCGCGGACCAGCGGGAGCGCGTCCTGCGGCAGCACGGTGAGCCGGTCGCGCTCCCGCCCGACCAGGAACTGGATGCCGGCGCGGCCGGCGCCGGGGCGTACCGCGGCGCGGCCGCCCGAGGCGACTGTGACCCGGTCGCCGGTGATCAGGGTGACGGTGACCGGGCCGGCGCCGGGCTGGGCGGACGGGCCGGTAGGGGCGGACGGGCCGGTCGGCGCGGTGGGCGCGGCGGCCAGCGCGGGCACCGGCAGGCCGAGCGCCAGCGCCAGGCCGAGGCCGAGCGCCGTCATCTTTCTGCGGTTCCGGAGCAACCTTCCTCCTTCGTCGGACGTTTCATCGATGAGAGACACATCGACGCGGGTATCAGGATTGCATACCGCGTATGCATCGGGAAGTCGCCGATCCGACGGAACCGCCGCCCCGGTCCCGGGCGGGCCGGGACGATCGAACAATGACCTCCATGAAGGACCGGATGCTGGCCGGCGAGCAGTACATCGCCGACGACCCCGCGATCATCGCCGATCTGGAGCGCGCGGCCCGGCTCGGCGAACGCTTCAACCGCAGCTCCGCCGACGACCCGGCGGGCCGCCTCGCCGCGCTGCGCGAACTGCTCGGCTCGCTCGGCGACGACGCCTGGGTCCGGCCGCCGCTGTACTGCGACTACGGCTTCCAGACGCACATCGGCCCGCGCACCTTCGTCAACTTCAACGCGGTCCTCCTCGACGTCGCCCGCATCACCATCGGCGCGGACGTCCAGATCGGACCGAACGTGCAGCTGCTCACCGCCACCCACCCGGTGGAGCCGGAGGCGCGCCGGGCCAAGTGGGAGTCGGCCCAGCCCATCACCATCGGTGACAACGTCTGGCTCGGCGGGGGCGTGATCGTGCTGGCCGGGGTGACCATCGGCGAGAACACGGTGGTCGGCGCCGGCGCGGTGGTCACCCACGACCTACCGGCCAACGTGGTGGCGGTGGGTAACCCCGCTCGCCCGATCAGGAACCTGGGCCAACCGTCCTGAGCTGCGGGAACAACCGTTCCAGCGGATGCGGATTCCCGTCCGGTCACGCACTCTGGGTAGTAGTGCGTTTACCGGGAGGCACAATGGAACGGGTCCTCGAACTGCGGGTGCATGGGGTCTCCAACACCCCGCCGGATCAGCTGCTCGGCCTGACCGCCGGTGTCAACGGTGACGGTGCGCAACCAACACTGGTCGCCGGCGGTCAGACCACCGGCTTCTACCGGTCCAGCACCGCCGGCCGGGACGACCCGATCACGGTCGAGGCGTACAGCTGGGGGCAGTTGACCTCCGGCGCGCGGACCCGGCGGGACGTGGAACGGGCGCTGTGGACGCTGATGCTCCCTTTCGCGCTGGCGAACGTCGCGCTGCACGCCCGCGCCGGCATCCCGCCCGACCCGGACCAGGAACGCTGGGCCAGCCGGTCCGGCATCACCGCCTGGTTGATCCGCCTGTTCTGCCTGAGCCTGACCTGCACGCTCGTCGTCACAGTGACCGGTGTCGGAGTGGACCTGGTCGGCTGGCAGTGCGTGGACGCGGCCTGCCTCGGCCGGCTCCCCGGCCCGTGGGAGTTCCTCGGCGACTCCTGGTGGCGCGAGGGCACCCGGGCGCTCGCGCTGGGGCTGCTGCTGCCGCTGCTCGTGCTGGCCGCGATCGGGCTCGTCGCCTTCCGCACCTACCAGTACGAGGCGCAGATGCCCGCCGACCCGCACCACCACGCGCCGGCCCGGGAGAATGGTGAGCCGGTCGAACGACCGAACCCGCGCGAGCCCCCGCAGAACCCGCTCCAGGACCCGACGTTCTGGAACGGGGAAGGGCAACTGCGCCGGGCCGCCGTGCTGCACCTGTGCACCGGCGCCGTCAGCGCCGCAGCCGTACCGGTCGCCGCGGTGCTGATCATGGATCCGCCGCGCGGCGTACGGGCCGCCGTCGCCTGGCCCACCGTGGCGCTGCTCGCCGCCGTGGTGGTGATCGCCGTGGTAGCGGTCGCCCGGCCCTGGCTGAGCCGACGGCAGGGCGCCACCCCGCTCGGCCGGTGGAGCGCGGCGGTCGCGACGCTCACCGCGCTCGGACTGGTCGGGGCGTTCGTCCTGCTGCTGCTCCCCGACGGGGCGGCCGGGCAGCCGCTGTCGGCGTACCGGCCGCCGGACGGGTGCGCGGCGCAACCGGACACCGCCGGCTGTCGCGCCGACCGGTCACTGCCCGGGTACGACACCGCGATCGCCTGGCTCGTCGCGTACCAGGTGCTGTTGCTGCTCGCCATCGCCGCGGCGAACCGCTCCGGCCGCCGGGCGCTGATCGGACCCGCCACCGGGATGCTGCTGCTGCCGCTCGGCGCGACATGGATCGAACGCGGCCTGCCCGTGCTGCCCGCCGCACCGGACGAACTGCACACCTGGATGCTGGTCGGCCCGGCCGTCGCGCTGGCCACCGCCGGACTGTTCCTGCCCCGTCTGCGGCCGGCGGTGCCGACCCAGCCGCTCGGCGCGTACACCGATCTCGCCTGGCACGGCTGCGCCCCGGCGGTCATCGCCGGGTTCGGCTGGATGATGGCGGTGGCGTACTGCGCCGGGCTGCTCTACTGGGTCAGCGACCGGCTCGACGCGTCGGCCGAGCCGAGCGGCCCGAGCCGGGTCGTGCCGCCACTGGCCGTCTTCTGGGCCGGGCTGGCCTGCGCGATCGGCCTGGCCGCGCTGATCGCGCTGCTGATCCGGGCCGTCGTCCTGCTGCACCGGCTGCGCCGGGTCGAGTACGCCGGGCTGGCCGCCACGCCCGGCCTGTCCGCGCACGACCTGCGGCGCTGCCGCGACGTCAGCACCTACCGGGCACTGCACCGGCTGGTCGGCGAGCACGCCGTGCGGCTCGTGGGCTGCTACGCCGCGTTCTGCGCGATCCTTGTCACCCTCTGCTGCGCCGCCGCGCTGTCCGGCGAACGGCCCAGCCCGCTGTCCCCGTCCGGCTGGCAGACCGCCATCCACTGGACCGCCGAGCGCGGCGACACGCTCCTCGGCTGGCTGCCGGTGGTGATGGCGGCGCTCGGGCTGCTCGTCTACCGCACCGACTCGGTACGCCGCTCGGTCGGCGTGATCTGGGACGTGTGCACGTTCTGGCCCCGGGCCGCGCATCCGCTCGCGCCGCCCAGCTACGCCGAACGCGCCGTACCGGAACTCCAGACCCGGGTCGCGGGGCTGCTGGCGCTGCCGCCGCACCACGGCGACCGGATGGACGGCGTCATCCTCTCCGGGCACAGCCAGGGCACCGTCATCTGCGCCGCGGTACTGCTGCAACTGCCCCGCCGGTGGCGGCGACGGACCTGGTTCTTCTCCTACGGCTGCCAGCTCACCCGGCTCTACGGACGGGTCTTCCCGTCCTACTTCGGGCCGGAACGGCTGCGGGCGCTGGCCGGCGCGCTCACCTGGCCCGGCGGGCACGTGGCCTGGACGAACTTCTGGCGGGACACCGACCCGCTGGGCTGGCAGGTCAGCGCCGGTCAGCGGGACGTGCCGGTGGCCGACCCGGAGGCGCTGCACCCGTCCGGCGGCGAGGTGGCCGACCCGCCCATCCGCAGCCACAGCGGCTACCCGGAGGCGGTGGAGTTCACCCGCGAGCGGGCGGTGGTGTCCAGGCTGCTGCGCCGCACCGTGCCGTCACCCCGGCAGCGGACCGGCTGACCTCGCCCGGCCTCCCGCCCGCGACGGACCGGCGCCCCGGCCCGGCGTCACGCCTGCGGCGGGTCGGCCAGGCGTACCACCAGGTCGGCGTGCCCGGCCGTGCCCGCGACCCGCCGGGCGTTCTCCTCGTCGCTGCCCAGAGCCCACGCGCGGGCCTGCTCCGGCGACTTCCCGTACGCCTCGTGGCGCGCGGTGAGCCGGCGCAGCCGCAGCTCCGCGTCCAGGTCCAGGAACCAGATCTGGTGTACGAGCGTGCGCACCTCCTCCCACGGGTCGTCCCGCAGCAGCAGGTAGTTGCCCTCGGTGACCACCAGGCGCACCTCGGGCGGCACCTCGATCGCCCCGGCGACCGGTTCCTCCAGGTCGCGGCGGAACTCCGGCGCCCACACCGACGTCGGTTCCACCCGGCGCAACCGGCGTAGCGTGGAGACGAAGCCGTTGACGTCGAACGTGTCCGGCGCGCCCTTGCGGTCGGCCCGGCCGAGCCGCGCCAGCGCCGACCCGGCCAGGTGGAAGCCGTCCATCGGGACCAGCCGGGCGACCGGGCCGAGCGCGGCCACGATCCGTTCCGCCAGCGTGGACTTGCCCGCGCCGGGCGCGCCCGCGATGCCGAGCAGCTGACGCGGGCCGTCCTCGGCCAGCGCGCGCGCCCGGGCGACGAGTTCGTCGAGCCCGAGCACCTCCGCCTGTGGCATCAGCCCAGCACCGGCTCGCTGATGGTGAACCGCGCCTCGACCGCCGCCTGCACCGGCTGCGGCGCCGGGTCCAGCTCCAGCTCGCGCTCCGGCTCGCCGGAGCGCGAGTACGCCGCCCCGACCATCATCATCGGCGGCCCGGCGCTCATCCCGGTGTCGGACAGCTCGCGCAACGCGATCACCTGGGCGCCGAGCGCCTCGGCGTACTCCCGGGCCCGGACCAGCGCGTCGGCGATCGCGGCCTGCCGCGCCTCCCGGTAGGCCGGGCTGTCCGGACGCAGCGACCACACCGGCCCGGCCACCTCGACCTGCTCCTGGTCGGCCAGGCGGAGCATCAGGTCACCGAGCGCGGTGAAGTCGGTGGTCGTCACTGTGGTGCTCACGCTGCCCTGGTAGGCCACCACCCGCTCGCCGGCGCGCTTCGTCACCGGCCAGACGTGGACCTGGCCGGTCTCCCGGCGCTCCACCACGGGCCCGGCCGCGTCGAGCAACGCGCGCACCGCGGCGGCCCGTTCGGCCAGCCGGGTCAGTGTGGTCTCCCGGTCCCGGTCCCGCGCCACCGCTGTCACGGTGAACCGGGCCAGCTCGGGAGCCACCTCCCGGTACGCCTCACCGCGTACCGCCACGACCGGTGCGTCAGCCATGCCGCTCAGCCTAACGGCGGGGTGGCCGGCAGGTGCCCCATGTAGGTGACCGCGCCGGCCGCCTCCCGCACCTCGCTCAGGTGGCCGCCCGCCGCGCCCAGCTCCCGCAGGTACGCCAGCTCGCCCGCGTGGTCGGCAACCGCCGGGAACTCCCGCCGGTGCGCGCTGAACACGCGTGCCCGCAGCGTGGAGCGGACGTCCCGCCCCTCGGCGAACCGGTCGGCCAGCGCACCGGCGTCGCCGTCGCGCAGCGCCTCGGTCAGCTCGTTCAGGAACGCGCCGAGCGCGTCCAGCTCGGCGAGCACGCGGTCCCGGTTGCCGAGCAGCATGTTCGCGGTCCGCTCAGGTGGCCCGCCGGCGACCCGGGTGCCGTCGGAGAAGCTGCCGGCGGCGAGCGTCAGCACCGCGTCCCGCAACGCCGACCGGTGCACGGTGCCGGCCAGCGCGCCCGCCAGCACGTGCGGTACGTGCGAGGCGAGCGCGGCGGCGCCGTCGTGCTCCGGGGCGGACATGGGCACCACCCGGGCGTGGAAGACGTCCACCAGCAGCACTGCCAGCCGCCGGAACGCGCCCAGGCCGGTCGGCCCCGGGCAGAGCACCCAGGCGGCGCCGTCGAGCAGGTCCGGGCCGGCCGCGGCCGCGCCGGCCCGGTCCGCGCCGGCCATCGGATGGCCCGGCACGAAGCGGTGCCCGAGCCCCTGAACGGTGGCGGCGGTGCTCACCTCGGCCTTGACGCTGCCCACGTCGGTGAGCACGCAGTCGTCGTCGGTCACGGCGGCGACCCGGGCCAGTGTCGCCGGCAGCGTGGGCAGCGGGCCGCAGAGGAACACCACGTCCCGGCCGGTGACCGCCTCCTCGACCGTGTCGGGCACGTCGACGCCCCGGTCGCGTACCTGCCGGCGGGCCGCCGGATCGGGATCCCAGCCGGCGACGTCGAGCCCGGCGTCGCGCAGCCGCAGCAGCACCGAACCGCCGATCAGCCCGGTGCCGACCACCGCTGCCCGCGCCAGCCCGCCCGCCACGTCAGGCCCCGGCGAGCCGCCCGGCCACCGCGTCCACGTGCTCGTCGGACTCGGTGAGGGCCACCCGGACGTGCCGGGCGCCGGCCGGGCCGTAGAAGACACCGGCGGCCACCAGGATGCCCCGGCGGGCCAGCCGGTCCACGGTCTCCCAGCAGTCCTCGTCCCGGGTGAGCCAGAGGTAGAGCCCGGCCTCCGAGTGCTCGACTGTGAAACCCGCGGCGGTGAACGCCTCGCGCAGCTTCTCCCGCCGGACGCGGTAGCGCTCGCGCTGGGCGTCGGCGTGCTCCTGGTCGCCGAGCGCGGCCACCATGGCGGCCTGCACCGGGGCGGGCACGATCAGGCCCGCGTGCTTACGGATCTTGAGCAGCTCGGCCACCAGCGCCGGATCGCCCGCGACGAACCCGGCCCGGTAGCCGGCCAGGTTGGAGCGCTTGGACAGCGAGTGCACCGCCAGCACACTGTCGTACGAGCCACCGCACACCTCGGGCGAGAGCACCGAGACGGGCTCGGCGTCCCAGCCCAGCGGCAGGTAGCACTCGTCGCTGGCGACCACCGCACCGCGCTCACGCGCCCACTCGACCACCTTGCGCAGGTGGGCGGCGGGCAGCACGCGGCCGGTCGGGTTGCCCGGCGAGTTGACCCAGACCAGGCGGACCCGGGGATCCGGGCCCAGCGCGGTCAGCGAGTCGGTGCGTACAGTCGTCGCGCCAGCCAGCCGGGCCCCGTCCTCGTAGGTCGGGTAGGCCACCGACGGCACCACGACCACGTCACCGGGGCCGAGCCCGAGCAGGGTGGGCAGCCCGGCCACCAGCTCCTTGGAGCCGATCGTCGGCAGCACACCCAGGCCGTCGACGCCCGCGCCGCAGGCCCGCGCGACCCAGCCCGCGATCGCGTTCCGCAGGGCGGGCGTACCGGCGGTCAGCGGGTAGCCCGGTGCGTTGGACGCGTCGGCCAGGGCCTGCCGGATCAGGTCTGGCACCGGGTCGACCGGCGTGCCCATCGACAGGTTGATGAGACCGTCCGGGTGCGCCGCGGCCGTGGCGGCCGCGGCGTCCAGGGTGTCCCAGGTGAAGTCGGGCAGCCGTGCCGAGACCGGCGTGCGCCGGTTCAGTGGCCCTCGCCGCGCGGCGGCTGCGCGGCGACGAAGGTGGCGTCCTTCTCCACCTTGCCGATCTTCGAGGCGCCACCGGGCGAGCCCAGGTCCTCGAAGAACTCGTAGTTGGCCCCGGTGTAGTCCTTCCACTGCTCCGGGACGTCGTCCTCGTAGAAGATCGCTTCCACCGGGCAGACCGGCTCACAGGCACCACAGTCGACGCACTCGTCGGGGTGGATGTAGAGCATCCGGTTGCCCTCGTAGATGCAGTCGACCGGGCACTCCTCGATGCATGCCTTGTCGAGCACATCCACGCACGGCTCGGCGATGATGTAGGTCACCGGTCTTCTCCTCCGCAAGACTCGTCGCGATCAACCGCAACGGTAAGAGCCTAGTATCTCGCCGGGGAGGGGGTCGATCGTGCTCCGACAGCAGGACGTGGGACACCGGATCGTGGTCCGCCGGATTGTGGGGATTCGCGAGGGCCGCACGCTGTTCTCCGACGCGCTCGGCGAGCTCGTGGAGCTGAGCGAGACCCACATCACTCTGTCCACCGACGCCGGGCCGCTGCGCGTACCGGTGGCCGAGGTGCACCGGGCAAAGCGGGTGCCACCGGCCCGGCGGCCCACCGCCGCCGCCGTGGTCGCGCTGGAGCTGGCCGCCGACGAGGCGTGGCCCGCACCGGTACGCGGACGGCTCGGCGACTGGCGGCTGCGCTGGGCCGACGGCTGGACCGGGCGGGCGAACAGCGCGCTACCCGTCGGCGACCCGGACCGCCCGCTGCCCGCCGCGCTGGACGCGGTGCAGCGCTGGTACGCCGAGCGCGGCGGGTCCGCCCTGGTGAACACCCCGCTGCCGCTGGCCGCCCCGGTCGGCGCGGAGCTGGACGCACGCGGCTGGACGTCCCGGCCCCCGGTGCTGGTCCAGACCGTCCCGCTGCGCACCCTGACCGTGCCGCCCGCTGTTCCGCTGCCGACCTCCACCCCGCTGCCGACCGACGCCCCCGCCGACGCCCCCGCCGATGTGCCGCCGGTGACGCTGACGGACGCGCCCGCCGACGACTGGCTGGTGATCGCCGCAGGCCGCAAGGGCGGGCTGCCGGACGCCGCCCGGCAGGTGCTCACCGGGACGCCCCGGGTCCGCTTCGCCGAACTGCGCGAGGACGGCCGGCTGCTCGCGGTCGGGCGGGGCACGGTGACCGGCGCAGGCCGCTGGCTCGGCGTCAGCCTGCTCGAGACGGTGCCGGAGGCACGCCGTCGAGGGCTCGCCGCCACTGTCGTACGCGCCCTGGCCGGCTGGGGCGCCGCCGAGGGCGCCACCCACGCGTTCCTCCAGGTCGAACAGAGCAACAGCGCCGCTGTGGCGCTCTACCGCGGGCTCGGCTTCACCACCCACCACACCTACCTGACCCGGGTCGCCCCGGCGGCCTGAGCGGCGCTCCGGTCAGCGCCGGACGATCCTGCGGGGCCGGGTGCGCTTCATCTCGGCGTACCGCTTGAGCTGGCGGGACCGGTAGTCCCGGCCCAGCGCGGTCAGGATCAGGTAGCCGACCAGCACGCCCGCCGCGGTGGCCGCGAGATAGAGCCAGATCTGGGCGAAGAACAGGCCCGCGCCGCCGCCGAACGGGTTCTCCCCGACCAGCAGCGGACCGACGAACACGGTGAGCGCCAGCGCGACCGCGACCGCGGCGGCCAGGTCGCCGGCCCAGCGGCCCAGCGGCCGGTCGGCGCCCCACCGGAACGCGGTGCCCGCCAGGATCAGGCCGATGACCAGGAACATGGCGAGCGAGACGCGGCCGGAGGCGGTGTCGTCGTCCGGGAACGCGAGTTTGATGACCAGCCGGGCCACCACGTTCACCCCGAACAACGCGGCCGCCAGCACGCCTACCGCACGCCACCGCTGACCCATCGCACGCCTCCCGCCGTACCGCCCGCTCCCTCGGCGGGCCTCCTGGCAGGAATGTCTACCACCGCGAGCTGTGCGGCGTCAGCACCTCACCGTGCGTCGGGCGGCGTCACCAGGTGCCGGAAGCCCAGCACCGCGAACGTGACCGCGCCGGCCACGATCAACGCGAGGCCGAGCACGTTGTCACCGGCGAGCGCCAGATCGCCCTCGACGGTCCGGAACCCACCCACCACGATCACCAGGAACCACGGCAGCGCGCCGAGCGCCACCGCCCAGCGCGTACCCGTCGACCGGTGGGCGAACCGGCCCAGCAGCACAGTCGTCGCCACCACCGCGACGACGCCGGCCGCCACCAGGCCGACACCGAGAAGCGCCCGCAGCCCGCCGGAGCGGCCCTGCACGGTCTCCCAGGCCCAGGTCGCGAAGATCAGGTCGAGCAGCGCCAGCAGGACGCCGGCCCAGACCGTCACGACGCCGCCGGCCACCCGCAGCGCGCGGTCGAGCACCCGCTCCGCCGGGCTCGGCGTGGCGGCCGTCGGCGGCTGCTCGGGAAGGGTCGACACGGGTACGGCCGGCAGCGTCACCGGAGACCGGCCGCCGCGACCGGGGACCGCTGCGTACCGTCCAGGGCGATGCCGGCGAAGAGGTCGTCCTCCCAGCCGTACGGGCCGGCGCCCGGCCCCTTCTCGCCGACCGCGAGCGTGAAGTACTCGACGCCCATGAACTCGCCGCCGAAGTTGCCGGCGATCGAGTAGAGCCAGGAGTTCGCCGGGATCTGGGTGGCGTGGGCGCGCATCGCCGCCTCCTTGGCGGCGTGCTGGTCGGTGCCGTCGATCCGGGCGGCGATCTCCGCGTCCGGCGTGCCGAACGGCAGCTCGTCGGCGCTCTCGATGCCGGCGAACGGATTGTCCGACGACTCGGTGAACGTCTCCAGGCCCGCGTCGAGCACGCTGCGCGGCATCGCCGTCCAGTAGACCTTCGCCGGGGCGATCCCCTCGGCCGCGGCCAGCTCCACCGCCCGCATCGCCACCCGGTGCGCCTGGATGTGGTCGGGGTGGCCGTAGAAGCCGTCCGGGTCGTACGTGACGAGAACCTGGGGACGGACCTCGCGGATGACCTCCACCAGGTACCCGGCGGCGGTGTCCAGGTCGGCCTGCCAGAACGCCCGGGGGTGCTCGTTGGTGGCCAGGCCCATCATGCCGGAGTCACGGTAACGGCCCGCACCGCCGAGGAACCGGTGGTCGGTCACGCCGAGCACGGCGCAGGCGGCCGCCAGCTCGCCGATCCGGTAGCCGCCGAGCTGGTCCGCCTCGGCCGCGCAGAGCTGCGCCAGGGCCGGGACGTGGATCTCGCCCTCCTCGCCCAGCGTGCAGGTCACGAGCGTGACGTGGGCGCCGGTGGCGGCGTAGTGCGCCATCGTCGCGCCGGTGCCGATCGACTCGTCGTCGGGATGCGCGTGGACCAGCAGAAGGCGTCGGTCGGGCAGGGTCGTCACGCCCGTCACTCTAACCGGCGGTCCTGCCCGCTCGACGGTGATGCGTCCGCCCAGGTCGGCCACATCACCTCCGGCGCCCGCCTACTCTGCAGGCGTGGACTTTCCCGAGCTGGCCGCCCGTACCCGTCGGTTCAGCCACGGGGCGCCGCGTGCCGTCACCGTCGCGGGCGACGGCGCCCGGGTGATCTTCCTGCGTTCCGCGGGACCGGAGGACCCGGCCGACGCGCTCTGGCTGCTCGACGTCGACAGCGGCGAGGAACGACTGGTCGCGGACCCGGCGGTGCTGCTGGGCACGGACGCCGAGCCGGCCCGCCTCGCTCCCGGGGAACGGGCGCTGCGCGAGCGGTTGCGGCTCAGCTCCGGCGGCATCGGCTCGTACGCGCTGGACTCGGCCGGCCGGGTCGCCGCGTTCGCGCTGGCCGGGCGGCTGTTCCGGGCCGACCTGGTGCACGGCGACGTGATCGAGGTGGCAGCGATCGGGCCGGTGATCGACCCGCGGCCCGACCCGGCCGGTGAGCGGCTGGCGTACGTCACCGACGCCGCCGACGGGGTGCGCCGGGGTCAGTTGCGGGTGGTGGAGCCGGACGGTACGGACAACCTGCTCGCCGGTGAGGACAGCGGCGTCACCTGGGGTCTGGCCGAGCACATCGCGGCCGAGGAGTTCCACCGCTACCGGGGCTACTGGTGGGCGCCGGACGGGCGCAGCGTGCTGGCCGCCCGGGTCGACGAATCACGCCTGGAACGCTGGTACCTGCACGACCCGGCCGACCCGGCGAGCCCGCCGACGTCGCTCGCGTACCCCGTGGCGGGTGGGCCGAACGCGGAGGTGAGCCTGCACCTGCTCGACCTCGACGGCGGCTGGGTCGACGTGCACTGGGACCGCGAGACCTATCCGTACCTGAGTTCGGTGGACTGGACCGAGGGCGGGCCGCTGATCACCGTGCTGCGCCGCTCGCAGCAGCACGGCCTGGTGCTCGCGGTGGACCCGCGCACCGGGGAGACGCAGGTGCACGCCGAGCTGGCCGACCCGCGCTGGGTGGAGCCGATCCCCGGCACCCCGGCGCACCTGCCCGACGGGCGGGTCCTGGTCGGCGGCGAGCTGGCCCACGACGGGTACGACGCGCGTTGCCTGTTCGCCGACGGCACGCTGCTCACCCCGCCGTCGCTGTACGTGCGGCGGGTGGTCGGGCGGCTGCCGAACGGCCCGAACGCGGCGGCCGACCTGCTGGTGGAGGCGAGCGAGGGCGAACCGAGCCAGCGTCACCTCTACCGGGTGCGCACCACGATCGGCGGCGGCATGGACGCCCGCCGGATGGGCAGCGACCCGGGCTGGCACACCGCCTCGATCGGCGGGTCGACGCTGGCGGTGGGCATCGCCTCGCTGGAGCACGCCGGCGTCCGCTGGCGGGTGTGGCACGGCGACCGCGAGGTCGGTGAACTGCGCTCGTTCGCCGCCACCTGCTCGTACGCGCCGCGGCCGACGATGGTCCGGGTGACCGACCGGCGGCTGCCCAGCGCGGTGCTCTACCCGGCCGAGCACGTCAAGGGCACCCGGCTGCCGGTGCTGCTGGACGTGTACGGCGGCCCCGGCCACCAGGAGGTGGTCGCGGCCCGCAGCGTCTGGCTGGAACGGCAGTGGTGGGCCGAGCAGGGCTTCGCGGTGGTCACCATCGACAACCGGGGTACGCCGGGCATCGCGCCGTCGTTCGAGAAGGCGATCCACAGGCGGGTCGCCGACGTGATCCTCACCGACCAGGTGGACGCGCTCACCGCGCTCGCCGACAAGCACCCGGATCTGGACCTGGGACGGGTGGCGGTGCGCGGCTGGTCGTTCGGCGGCTGGCTGGCCGGGCTCGCGGTGCTGCGGCACCCGGAGTTGTTCAAGTGCGCGATCGTCGGCGCGCCGGTCACCGACTGGGCGCTGTACGACACGGCGTACAGCGAGCGCTACCTGGGCATGCCGGACGACGGGATGGACGTGTACGCCCACCACTCGCTGGTCGAGCTGGCCGCAGAGCCGCTCGGCGATCCGGCGCAGGCCCGGCCGATGCTGCTGGTGCACGGCCTGGCCGACGACAACGTGCTGGCCGCGCACACGCTGCGGCTGTCCGCGGCGCTGCTGGCGACGGGCCGCCCGCACGCGGTGCTGCCGCTGACCGGCGCGAGCCACCTGGCCGCCGGCGGCGTGTCCGAGCGCCTGCTCCGGCTGGAGCTCGACTTCCTCCGCCGCTACTTGTAAGGAAGGGCCCCCTTTTAACGCCTGCGGTAGAGGAAGGGCCCCTTGTTAACGCGAGGCGTTAACAAGGGGCCCTTCCTTCACCTACGGGCTACTGCTTGACGTACGCGTTGACGAAGTTCGGGTAGCCGAACACGGAGGAGATGAACACCCCGCCCGCCTTGGAGCCGTGCACGTTGTACGCCACGTCCACGTAGAGCGGCACCACAGGAGCGTGCTCCTTCATGATCCGCTCGTCGAGCTTGCCCCACTCCGGGCCCTGCTCGGACGGCGGCAGCGCCAGGATCCGGTCCATCTCGGCGTTGATCGCGTCGTCGTTGAAGTACGACTGGTTGCTGTTGCCCTCGGCCTTGATGGTCCGGCCGTCGTAGAGCACCGGCAGGATCGACGCGCCGCTCGGCCAGTCCGCCGCCCAGTTACCGATGTACAGGTCCCAGGGGTTGTTCTTCTTCTTGACCTCGTCCAGCTTCGCGTCGTCCGGGATGTTCCGGACGGTGATCTTGAAGCCGGCGCGCTCCAGGTTGCCCTTGAGCTGGACCGCCTCCGCCTGCTCGGTCGTGTTGTCGGCGACGCCGAGGACCAGCTCGGGCGTCTGGCCGCCGAGCAGCTCCTTGGCCTTCTCCACGTTGCCGTTGGCGCCGGCCGGGTACGCGTCGTACGCCTTGTAGCCGATGGTCGACGGCGGCATCAGCGTGGTGATCGGCTGCGCTACGGTCTGGCCGCCGAGCGCCTTGACCAGGCCCTCGCGGTCGATCGCGTAGTTGAGCGCCTGGCGGATCTTCAGGTCCTTGACCCGCTGGGTGTTGATCACGAGCTGGTTGGCGCTCGGGGTCGGGGACAGCAGCGTGCGGGACTTCAGCGCCGGGTCACCGGCGACCTTGGCCACGAGCGAGGCAGGCACCGAGTTGAACGCCAGCGCGCTCTGGTCGGCGCCGTTGTCCGCGATCACCCGGTTGTTGGCGGCGTCGGCGGTCGGCCCGAAGCTCCACACGAACTGGTCCGGGTACTGGTGCCGCACCGGGTCGGTCTTCGCGTCCCAGTTCGGGTTGCGGTCGAGCGTGAGCTGCACCCCGACCTGGTTCTTCGCGATCTTGTACGGGCCGGACGAGAACGGCTTCTGGTCCAGGTTGACCCCGGTGTCCTTCTCCGGCTTGAGCGGCGCCGTGGTGGGCAGCGAGACCGCGAACGGCAGGTCGCAGCGCGGCTTGGCGAACTCGAAGCGCAGCGTCTTGTCGTCCGGCGTGGTCAGGCCCGGCGGCAGCGACGTCTTGTTCTTCTTGAAGTCCCACTTGGTGTCGTACTGCGCGGTGTCGGCCAGCCACTCCTGGATGTAGGTGGGGCCGCCGGTGAGGTCCGGGTCGAAGGAGCGGGCGATGCCGTACGCGATCTCCTTCGAGGTGATCGGGCTGCCGTCCTCGAACTTCACCCCGTCCTTGATGGTGAATTCCCAGACCTTGCAGTCGTTGTTGACGTTCTTGCCCGGGGTCTCGGCCAGGTCACCCACGAGGACCAGGCCACCCTTGCCGTCGTCCTTCCAGGTGGTCAGGTAGCGGGCGAAGAGCGGGTTGGCCATCAGACCGGCGAACGAGTACGTCCGCTGCGGGTCCAGGTGGGAGATGGGGGTCTCCCGGATGATGGTGAACGTCCCGCCCTTGGCCGCGCCGTCGATCTCGGCGGCCGGTCCCTGCGAGTCCTTGGGGTCGGTCGCGATGACCCCGGTCTGCTGCCGGTTGCCGTCCACCTTGGTGCCTTCGCCCGTGTTCTCCGAGCAGGCACCGAGTGCCACAACCAGTGCGATGGCGCCGCCAGCGGCGGCCGCTGCGCGTGGTCGCATGTCCTACCTCCTCCACCCGTGCGCCGAGCGCATCCGCCGACGTCCCGAGGATCGTAAAGAAGAAAAGCTACGAGTTGGATAACAGTTGTCGATAAATTTCGTCGCGGTTCAGCCGAGCCGTACCCGCGGGTCGATCACCGCGTAGAGCAGGTCCACCACCACGTTCGCCAGCACCACGAAGACCGCCGCGATCAGCACGGTCGCCATGATCGTCGGCAGGTCGCCCGAGCGGACCGCGTCGACAGCGGTACGCCCCATCCCGTTCAGACCGAATGTCGTCTCGGTGATCACCGTGCCGCCCAGCGCCCCGCCCACGTCCAGACCGGCGATCGTCACCACCGGTGTGATCGCGGCGCGCAGCGCGTGCCGGCCGTACACCTTGCGTTTGGCCAGGCCCTTCGCCCGCGCGGTCCGGACGAAGTCCTCCGAGAGTGTCTCCAGCATCTGCGCCCGGGACAGTCGCGCGTAGATCGCGGAGAAGAGGAACGCCAGCGCCACCCACGCCAGCACCAGCCCGCTCGTCCACTTCAACGGATTGTCGAACAACGAGGTGTAGCTCGGCACCGGCAGCAGGCGCAGGTTGTAGACGAAGACGATGAGCAGCACCGCGCCGACGAAGTAGAGCTGCAACGAGGCGCCGGTGAGCGAGAAGCCGATCGCCGCCCGGTCCAGCCAGCTGCCCCGGCGCAGCGCCGAGAGCATGCCCAGGCCGACGCCGAGCAGCAGCCACAGGATCGCCGCCGGGATGACGATGCTCAGCGTCACCGGCAGCACCCGGGCGATGGTGTCGGAGACCGCCTCGTTCGACACGTACGACCAGCCGAGGCAGGGGGCGTCGCACCGGCCGCCCTGGGCGCTGCCCAGGTCCCGGCCGGTGAAGATGCCCTTCATGTAGCCGGCGTACTGGCTGATCAGCGGGTCACGCAGGCCCAGCTCCTGGCGGACCCGCTCCAGTCGCTCCGGGTTGCAGTTCTTCGGGCACATGCCGGTGACCGGGTCGCGGGGTAGCGCGAAGAACATCAGGAAGCTGAGCACGCTCACCGCGAACAGCGTGAGCGCGGCGGACAGCAGCCGGCGGATGAGGAATCGCGTCATGGGCCGGCCTCCTACCGGGACGACTTCGGGTCGAGCGCGTCGCGCAGCGCGTCACCGAAGAGGTTGAAGGCGAACACGAGCGCGAAGATGGTGATGCCCGGGAAGAAGACGTACGCCGGGTCGGTCTGCAGGTAGTCGAGACTGCGGTAGATCATGCGGCCGAAGCTCGGCGTCTCGTCGGTGAGGCCGACGCCGATGAACGACAACGCGGCCTCGCTGGTGATGTACTGCGGCACCGCCAGCGAGAAAGCGACCAGGATCGGCGCCCAGGCGTTCGGCAGCAACTGGCGGAACAGCATGTGCCCGAGGCCCGCACCGCTGGCCCGCGCCGCCTCCACGAACTCGCGTTCGCGCAGCGCGATGATCTGACCCCGGACCAGCCGGGCCGTACCGGTCCAGCCGAACAGGGCGAAGATCGCGATGAGCACACCGATCTGGAAGTACGCCGGCACGGCCTCGCGCTGTCCGTAGAAGCGCAGCGCGACGGTCGGCATCAGGGCCAGCGCGATGATCAGGAACGGCATGGCCAGGGTCAGGTCGGTGATCCAGTTGATCACCGTGTCCAGCCAGCCGCCCAGGTAACCGGCGAGCGTCCCGAGCGTCACACCGATCACCGCGGTCAGCACGGCCGCCGCGAACGCGATGAACAGCGACGTCCGCAGCCCGTGCACCATCCGGATGAAGATGTCCCGGCCGAGACCGGGTTCCAGGCCGAACCAGTGCTCACCGGTCACGCCGCCGGCGTAGCCCAACGGCATGCCGTAGCCGTCGAGGCGGCTCTGGAACTGCTCCTTCGGCCCCACCCCGTACAGCGCCTCGATGAGCGGCACGGCGAGCGCGACGAGCACGAAGAACGCCAGCAGGCCGCCGCTGATCAGCGCGGTGCGGTCCCGCTTGAGCCGCGCGAGGGCGAGCTGGCCGGGTGACCGGCCGACGAACTCCTTCTTGCCGCTCTCGTCGCCCTCGCCGGGCGACTCGATCTCGGCGAGCGCGACGCCCTCGACCGGCGACAGGCTCATTGGGACACCTCCACGGGTTCGCCGGTCGGCACGCCGACCGGTCCGCTCTCCGGGTAGTGGCAGGCGGCGAGCTGTCTGCCGTCGTCGCGGGTGGTCAGGGCGGGTTCTTCGGTGGCGCACCGGTCGGTGGCTTTCCAGCAGCGGGTGCGGAAGCGGCAGCCCGACGGCGGGTTGAGTGGGGTGGGCACGTCGCCGGTGAGGCGGATGCGTCCGGCGGGGCCGAGGGTGGTGACGTCGGGGATCGCCGACAGCAACGCCCGGGTGTAGGGGTGCTGGGGGCGGGTGTAGATGGTGTCGCGGTCGCCGATCTCGACGATCTTGCCGAGGTACATGACGGCGACGCGGTGGCAGAAGTGCCGGACGACGGCGAGGTCGTGGGCGATGAACACGAACGCCAGGTCGAGATCTTGTTGCAGGCTGCGGAGCAGGTTGATGACCTGCGCCTGGATGGAGACGTCGAGGGCGGAGACGGGTTCGTCGGCCACGATCAGCTTCGGTTTGAGGGCGAGGGCGCGGGCGATGCCGATGCGCTGGCGTTGCCCGCCGGAGAACTCGTGCGGGTACCTGTTGTAGTGCTCCGGATTCAGGCCCACGAGTTCCAGCAGCTCCTGGACGCGTTTCTTGACGCCGCCGGGGTTCAACGACGCGTACGGGTCCTGGAAGATGATCTGCAGGTCCTGCCGCAACCCGCGCAGCTCACCACGCCCCGCGTGGGTGATGTCCCGCCCCGCGAAGGTGATCGACCCGGCGGTGGGCTCCAACAGCCGGACCAGCATCCGCCCGGTCGTGGTCTTCCCACACCCCGACTCCCCCACCAGCCCGAGGGTCTCGCCCGGCCGCACGTCGAAGTCCAACCCGTCCACCGCCCGCACCGCACCCGTGCTGGCACCGACAGCAGCGGCTCGGTCTCGGTACTCATCGGGCCACCCCCACCTGGGCTACCTCGTCGCGGTAGATCCGCTCCCGATCCCCCGCCGACAGATGACACGCCACCAGATGCCCTGCCGCCCCCGCCGGAACCAGCTCCGGAACCTCGGCGCGCGACCGGTCGCCGTTCACGTCGGCCCACCGGCACCGCGGATGAAACGCACACCCCGACGGCAGGTTGATCAGACTGGGCGGGTTACCCGGAATCGGCAGCAGGTCCGCGTCCGCGTCACCGTGCAACGACGGCACACTCGACAACAACCCCCACGTGTACGGATGCTGCGGCGCCCGCAACACCCGCTCCACACTCCCGTGCTCCACCGCCCGGCCCGCATACATCACCAACACGTCATCAGCCACCTGACTGACCACACCCAGGTCATGCG
>NZ_JNZR01000029.1:0-126712 GCF_000717585.1 Micromonospora globosa | reverse complement strand
CGCTTCCGGCATCGCCAACCTCCACAACATCATCCTCGCCGGCTGACCACCGGCCCCATCCCACGCAACGCCTTCACCCAGTTACGAGACGTCCCTTAGGACGAGAGCTTTGACGTGCCACGTACCAGAATTGCGTGATCGACCTCGTCGGAGGCTGTCGGATCGCGGTGGCGGCGTTCGTAGCCGGGGTGACGGCGGCCCGGCCCGCGGCCGATGAGAGTGAAAGAGGAACCGATGGCGCAGTACCTGATCTCCGTACTCGACGACACGACCGGCTCGGCCACCGACGCGGAGATGGCCGCGATCGGTGAGTTCAACGAGCGGTTGCGAGCCGACGGCCACTGGGTCTTCGCCGGTGGGCTCGCGGCGCCGGAGACGGCCACGGTCGTGGACGCGCGAGGCGGGAGTCCGCTGCTCACCGACGGGCCCTACCTGGAGACGAAGGAGTACGTCGGCGGGTTCTGGATCATCGAGGCGCCGGACTTCGACGTGGCGCTGCCGCTCGCCGCGCTGGCGTCGCAGCGGTGCAACAGGCGGGTCGAGCTGCGGCCGTTCCTGGGCGCGTGACCGACGTCGGCGAGGCGCTCACCCGGGTCCACCGCGAGGAGTGGGCCCGGGTGGTCGCCACGCTCGCCCGGCGCATCGGCGATCTCGACGTAGCAGAGGAGATGACAGCCGAGGCGTTCGCCGCCGCCGTCGAGCGGTGGTCGGCCGACGGCGTACCGCCGAATCCCGGCGCGTGGCTCACCACCACCGCGTACCGCAGGGCCGTCGACCGGATCCGGCGCGAGAGCCGGCGGGAGGACAAGCACCGGGAGGCGCTGATGCTGGCCGACGTGCCGGAACCGCTCGGTGTCATCGACGACGACCGGCTCCGTCTGATCTTCACCTGCTGCCATCCGGCGCTGGCCATGGAGGCGCGGGTGGCGCTGACGCTGCGCCTGGTCGGCGGGCTCACCGTGCCCGAGATCGCGCGGGCCTACCTGGTTCAGGAGGCCGCCATGAGCAGGCGGATCACCCGGGCCAAGACGAAGATCAAGGCGGCCGGGATTCCGTACCGGGTGCCGTCCCGCGAGGACCTGCCGGCCCGGGTCACCGGCGTGCTCGCCGTTCTCTACCTGATCTTCAACGAGGGCTACCTCGCCTCCGACCCGGGCAAGGAGGCGGTTCGCGCCGACCTGACCGCCGAGGCGATCCGCCTCACCCGGCTGGTCCGTACGCTGATGCCCGACGACCACGAGGCCACCGGGCTTCTGGCGCTGATGCTGCTCACCGAGGCCCGCCGGCCCGCCCGGGTCTCCGCGACAGGCGAACTCGTCGTCCTCGCCGAGCAGGACCGCAGCGCCTGGGACCGCGACCTCATCGCCCAGGGGCACGCCCTGGTCCGCGTGTGCATCGCCGCCGGACGGCCGCCGGGCCGCTACCAGATCCTCGCCGCGATAAACGCCGTCCACACCGACGCCCGCGACGCGCGGGACACCGACTGGGCGCAGATCGCCGCGCTCTACGACCATCTGGTACGCGTCGACCCGTCGCCGATCGTGCGGCTCAACCGGGCGGTGGCGGTCGCCGAGTTGGACGGGCCGCAG
Source organism: Micromonospora globosa (assembly GCF_000717585.1). NCBI lineage: Bacteria > Bacillati > Actinomycetota > Actinomycetes > Micromonosporales > Micromonosporaceae > Micromonospora > Micromonospora globosa. The sequence goes on along the minus strand of NZ_JNZR01000029.1, from coordinate 125,123 downwards.
GTGGCGCTGGCGGAGGTGGACGGGTTGCCGCTGGAGGGCTATCACGCGTACCACGCGACGCGTGCCGAGCTGTTGCGCCGGATGGGGCGAGGTGGGGAGGCGCGGGCGGCGTACGACCGGGCGATCGAGCTGGCGGGGAACAGCGCGGAGACGGCTTATCTGAAGCGGCGGCGGGACCAGTTGGGCGGCCGGTGAGGGGCACCGCGGAGTACGACTCAGGGCCGGCCCCGTGCGGGAACCGACCCTGTCGTCTGCGAGCGGAGGATACGAGATTCGAACTCGTGAGGGTGTGAACCCAACACGCTTTCCAAGTCTGCTGTCCCGGGTCCGGCCAGGCTCGTCGGCGTTTCACGCCCTGCCTGGTCGGCATGTTCGAACGCTGGCGCGCACTGTTGGACTGGCTGGAACGAGACGGCAATCGAGACGACGGGCAGCCCTTCCGCCGGCCCGTCCGGTCTTGTGCCCACCCAGCATCGAACGTACGTTCGAGGTGTGATCATCTCACCCCGAGCGACCCCCCCGTAGAAGCTGAGGACGTGTCGCGTTCGTGCTCCGACGGGCGGTTCCGCTAGGCTACTTATAGTTCCGGCCCCACGATCGAGGCCGTCGTTCTATAAGCTGGAGGATGCATGGCGTTGTTGGTCCCCGCCGGTGACGGCGGCTACGAGCAGAGGTTGGAGGGGATCGGCATCCGGTACGCGGCCTTGGCCGAGTCCCTGGGCGCGAGCTACACCGCGCGTCAGTCGTGCCAGCCTGATAGCGCTCCGACTGCGAAGGGTTACTTCGCGTACAACGGGCTTGTTGCCAGTTTGACCGGTGGGCTGCGCGACTCGGGATGGCGTCGCATCAACCTGAACGGCGTCCTGCCGCTGCTGGTCCACGACGACCTGCGTGAGATCCTCGGTGTCTCCAGCGGGGACACGATGACTGGCACCTCTAATGTCCGCAGGGAGCCTCGGAGCCGTTACTCGAAGGGGGAGCTGACTCGCCGGCTCCTGCGGAGCAACCAGCCGCCGGGTCAGGGTGTGTTGTTCGAATCGCCCTCCACCGAGGAGCCGCCGGAGGAGTTTGACGGCTACTCGTACTGGCTCTTCATGGTGTACTTCGACAAGACCAAGAAGGAGATCCGATCTGAAGTCTCGCTGCCTGAGAGTCAGAACGCCAAGGGTTACGTTTCTCGCTGGTTCCACCGCATTCAGCTGCCGCCATACGCGGTAGACGATCTTCCGGGTGACGACGACCCCAACGGTGGGTTCGGGCCGATTGACGTGCCCGTTGACCCTCGTTGATCATATGTCGCCCCTGAGTCAAGGGGGCAGAAAGAAAGTATGTTTACACCTTCGCGAATGCTTCTAGCCCGAAAGAGGAGAGGGTCGACGGCTGTCGAGCTAGCCCGACGTGTCGGAGTTAGCAGCCAAAGCATCTCCAACTATGAACGAGGGCGGCAGGTGCCCTCGACGGAGACGCTGGAAAAGATTGCCGGTGAGTTGGGATTTCCAGTCTCATTCTTCAACCAGGGCGACATCGACGAGATCGATGTCGCCCTGGTTAGCTTTAGGGCTCGCACAAAAATAACTGCGACAGCGCGCGATGCCGTCCTCAGTGCCGCGCGGCTGGCCCTTGAGTTGAATGACTTGATGGATGTTCGCTTTCGTCTCCCATCCCCTGATATTCCGACCCTGGAGAATCAGACGCCAGAGCGTGCGGCGGAATACGTACGTGCCCGGTGGGGAATTGGGGAAGTGCACCCCGCTCCTAACATGGTTCATCTGCTTGAAGCGCACGGTGTCCGTGTTTTCTCACTGCCGCCAGAGTATAGCGATGTTGACGCATTTTCGATGTGGCGGCGCGGCACACCATTTGTATTCCTTAACACGCTGAAGTCTGGCGAACGTGGCCGCTTCGATGCAGCGCACGAGCTGGGACATCTGGTGTTGCACGGGGGACATGATAACTCCGACTGGTCTCGCGACTGTGAGCGTGAAGCGAATCTTTTCGCATCGGCTTTCCTTATGCCTCGCGCCAGCATTAGGTCGAAGATGCCGAGTAATCCTACGACCGATCAAATTCTTCGGGCGAAGAGGCACTGGAGGGTTGCTGCTGTGGCGCTGGCCTACCGGCTTAGTGACCTATCCATGCTTAGCGAGTGGAGCTATAGGCGGATTCTCATTGAGTTGGGACAGATGGGGTACCGCACGGGTGAGCCGTCTGGAATTCAGCGAGAGACCTCTCAGTTGCTAGAAAAGGTATTCAAGGGTCTTCGCAGCCAGGGGCACTCTCCTCAACTACTTGCTAAGGAGCTTCACACAACTCCGGCTGAACTAACGAAGTACATATTCGGGCTTGTTATGACGGCAGTGGACCAAGCAGTGGCGACGCAGGATCCGGGGGCAATCCCCTCCGAAGCTAGGCAGGGTGAGCGCAAGCTACGCCTCGTTGCTACTTCCAGAGGGTAATGAAACGTCCACGTGGCCCCGGTGCCGCCTTTGCGGCCTGGGGCCACTGCGGCTGCGGGTTCAACTCCCGCTGCCATGGACTGCGGTCGCGGAACCTGGGAGGCTCCTGAAGAGGGCGGCCGATAGTTAGGCGCTGAGTGAGCTTGTTGTGAGCATTCGAAAAGATCGACCCAACATGGCTAGGTGTCTTAATGACCGTGGTTTACGAGTCGCCCGATGGCTCGCGGCGAGTGTCGCTCGATTCAGATGCGGCCGGAAATCGAGTAGTTGAGCAAAGAATTCGGACGATTGATGGACGCTCCCTTGTCATACGACATCAGCACCCAGACGTCCTTACCCACCCATACTTCGTTGAAGGAGTGAACCCCGAGGCTTGTCTATACCAGGGAAGGTTCGGCTTTGCCGCGGACTCTAACCCAACCATGCTTGAAGGAGATATCCGCTTCAAGTGGAGTCCGAACACCCGTATCGTTGCTCAGGGCTTTCGAGATGTTTCACTGGTCGACTTGCATGACAGTCTGAAGCCGTTGGATGAGCGCCTATGGATGGACTTAGCTACCGTACGTTTTCCGTCCGGCGTCAAGGGCTTTGTCCAATCGAAGGATTGTGTCCTAGCTGATCCGCCGGAGAGGTCTTCTCTGTATCAAGATGAGATTGGACCGCAGGAGCTTGGGGCTGGACCTGTTGACAGTATTAGATTTCTAGTCCCGAATGGTTGGGATGCCTACGACGGCAGCATGGTCTGTAGTCCAGACAATTTTACGTACTCCTGGAATGCGCGGGTGCAGGTGCAATCTAGTGATTGGTCGGTCACGATCGATCGGACTAAGCAGGCCAGCCGCCGAGATTTCTGGAAGGGCTTGAAGGACGTTGGAGGAAGTGCAGTCACTCATATCGGCGAGCTGCGTAGGGCGGGGGGCGCAGAGTTCGAACCAAAAGACGCTGCCGAAGTTATGGAATCTATCCGCCTCTTGTTGAACGTCGCAGTAGGCCGCCGCATCAACCCCGTCTTGCCCGTTGGCTGGCGGGGAGACGATGTGATGTGGGCACGGTGGTCGGTACCGCCGGTGGACAGAATGAAGAACGTTTCCTCCTGGCTCGACCCTTCAATTGGGTCCAAGCAAGTGAGGGAACTACTAGAATGCGGCTTGAACTACTTGTCAAATCCGAAACATCAGAACGCTTTCAGATACGCTGCTTCGTATTATGTGAGCGCAAATGCGGATGTAGATGTTGAGCCCGCTATCGGTCTAGCCGTCTCCGGCCTGCAATTACTGGCACATCAGCGTCTGGTAAACGAGAAGAAAAAGTACGCTTCATCTAATGCGTTTGAGAGTTCGGTGAAAAACACGGAAGGCGAGATCCGAGAATTCTTGAACGACTGTCACATTGATACTTATATCCCTGCGCATCTTTCTGCCCTGCAAACGGCAGCAGCGGCTATGCCGCTCAGTCAAGGGCTTGAGCGAGATGCCCTCGGCGCTGTCATATACCTTCGAAACAAGATGGTCCATCCAACCAAGACGCTAGATAGGTGGAATGGATACGCCTGGGCCGAAGCTAGCATGGTAGCGCGCCACTTCCTCAGGCTCGGGATCCTAAATATGCTGGGCTATGCGGGCCAGCACAAATCCGCCCTGTCGCTCAATCGCTGGACGGGTTCAGTTGACCCGGTTCCTTGGGTTGAATGACGGCGGCGAGCACCTCTGGTCAGCGCCCGGTGGGCGGTAGCGCTCGCCCTCGGGCTGCGCCAGAGTGAAGCGCTCGGCCTGAAATGGCCGGACGTGGATCTCAACAACGGAACGCTGACCGTGCGCCGCGCGCTGCTCCGCCCGAAATGGGGGCACGGCTGCGACGGGGAATGCGAGCAGAAGTTGCCCGGCCAGTGTCCCGACCGGGTGAACGAAAGGCCGGTAGCGGCGGACACCAAATCCCGCGCCGGCCGCCGTTCCATCGGCCTGCCAGATGCCCTGATCGGCCTACTCCGACAGCACCGGAAGGAACAAGACGGCGAGCGCGAAGCCGCCGCCCAGCTCTGGCGCGATGAGGGCTGGGTGTTCGCCTCACCGACCGGCGGGGTGATCCATCAGGCGACGGACTACGACGAGTGGAAACGGCTGCTCAAGCTCGCCGGAGTGCGGGACGGCCGCCTGCACGACGCGCGGCACACCGCCGCCACCGCGCTCCTGGTGCTCGGCGTCTCCGGTCGCACCGTGATGGGCATCATGGGCTGGTCGAACTAGGCCATGGCCGTTCGATGCCAACACATGACCGACCAGGTGCGCCGCGACATCGCACAGCAACTTGGCGGGCCGCTGTGGGTACCGACCAAGGCTCTGACGGCTAACTTGCTGTCTTTCCGTAGGTAATTCACGCTGGGTTGGAGGCTGAGCCCGTTAGCGGCCGGCGCTCAGGATGGGAGCACCGTTGGTGGAGCAAGCAATTCAGGACGATGAGTGCCCGTTTGATGGACCCGGTGGTGATGGGCGACTCTCCTTCACGCTGGAGGTGGAGCCCGTCTCGCTTCAGGCCAAGAAGTCCGCGCGCGAAGCTTTCGACAGCTCCCTTCAAAGCGCGCTGGCCGCCTTCGACTTCCTGATCGACTCGCAAGTTGGCATATCGGTCCGCCACTGGGCGATCCCCCGCCGGCGCTGGGAGACCGACATGGACCCAGATCTTGATAACTGGCTGAAGCCGCTTATAGACGCTTTTGTTGGCTCCGATCGGCTTATTGTGGATGATTCACTCATTAGATCTGTTGACCTGTCATGGGGGGAAGGTCAAGTAACAACAACGACGATCCATATTCGCCTCGATTTCGACCCGGACCACCGACTCAAGAAGCAGGGACTGCGCTACATCCAGTTTGCTGGGGGTCTCTGCTTCCCATTGGAGGCGGCTTTTGGCGATGCTGCCGTCAAGTCACTGCTCCGCTACGGCCGAGACACCCTCGGCGCGGTTGCGGAGTTGAACGCCCTTGACGGGGGCGGGTGGCGGCTGCTGACGAACGGTTGGATCCACCGGAGCCGGCTGGGCCGAGGCTTCGTCGTGGTGCCCGCCGAGGCTCTAGAGGCTGACCTTGCGGAGTGACGGGCGACGGGTACCGGGCAAGTGAGACGAGAGCGACCATAGACACGACTCAGGGCCGGTCCCGTTGGGGCCGGCCCTGTCGTTCGTCCTGCTCAAGCGAGCGGAGGATACGAGATTCGAACTCGTGAGGGTGTGAACCCAACACGCTTTCCAAGCGTGCGCCCTAGGCCTCTAGGCGAATCCTCCGCGAGCCAGGATACAGGTCTCCCGACGGCGGGCCACCCCACCCTCCCGGAAGATCCACAACCCTTCGGGTAGGCTTGGCGTCACCTCCCGTGCGGCGGTACCTCGTGAACCTCCCCAGGGCCGGAAGGCAGCAAGGATAAGCGAGCTCTGCCGGGTGCACGGGAGGCCTTTCTGTCTCCCGGGCCGGGTAACGTCGCTGCGGGTCGGGTCACGGGGTGGTGGGTGGTCACCCGGGGCCGACCGGCGCAGAATGGCTCGGTCGAGAGGAGGCGGGGCGGGTGGCACTGGCCCTTTACCGCAAGTACCGGCCGCGGACGTTTGCCGAGATGATCGGCCAGGAGCAGGTCACCGAGCCGCTGTCGCAGGCGCTGCGCAGCGGGCGGCTCAACCACGCCTACCTCTTCTCCGGTCCGCGGGGCTGCGGCAAGACCTCCAGCGCCCGGATCCTGGCCCGCTCCCTCAACTGCGAGCAGGGCCCCACCCCCGAGCCGTGCGGGCAGTGTGACTCGTGCCGCGGGCTGGCTCCCGACGGCGGCGGCTCGATCGACGTCATCGAGATCGACGCGGCCAGCCACGGTGGTGTCGACGACGCCCGTGAGCTGCGCGAGAAGGCGTTCTTTGCCCCGGCCCGCAGCCGCTTCAAGATCTACATCATCGACGAGGCGCACATGGTCTCGTCGGCCGGCTTCAACGCGCTGCTCAAGCTGGTCGAGGAGCCCCCTGAGTACGTCAAGTTCATCTTCGCCACCACCGAACCGGAGAAGGTCCTCGGCACGATCAAGTCGCGGACCCACCACTACCCGTTCCGGCTGTTCCCGCCGAAGGTGGTCCGCCCCTACCTCGAACAGCTCTGCGAGGCGGAGGGCGTCAAGGTCGAGCCGGCGGTCTTCCCGCTGGTGGTGCGCGCCGGCGGGGGCAGCATGCGCGACAGCCTCTCCGTGCTCGACCAGCTCATCGCGGGCGCCGGCCCGGAGGGCGTCGGCTACGCCCGGGCCGCCGCGCTGCTCGGGGTCACCGACGCCGCGCTGATCGACGAGATGTGCGATGCGCTCGCCGCCGGTGACGGTGCCGCCGCGTACGCCACCGTCGACCGGGTCGCCGAGGCCGGGCACGACTCGCGCCGCTTCGCCTCCGACCTGCTGGAGCGTCTCCGCGACCTGATCGTCCTGCAGCAGGTGCCTGATGCCGCCGCCAGGGGCCTCATCGACGGCCCGGCCGACCAGATCGAGCGGATGGCCGCCCAGGCGCAGCGCCTCGGCCCGGCCACGCTGTCGCGCTGCGCCGACATCGTGCACAACGGCCTGGTCGAGATGCGCGGCACCACGGCGCCCCGGCTGCTGCTGGAACTGATCTGCGCGCGCATGCTCCTGCCCGGCGCGGACGACTCGTCCGGCGGCCTGCTCCAGCGCCTGGAGCGGATGGAGCGCCGGCTGACGCTCGGGGGCGCCGAGCTGCCGCCGGCCGCCGCCGACCCCGCGCACCCCAACCAGACCCAGGGGGTACGCCCGGCGGCTCCCGCCCCGGGCGCGGCTGCCGCCGCGGTCCACGCGGATTCCGCCGGCACGCCGGCGGCTGCCGGCGCCCCGACCGGCGCCGCCGCCGCACGTGCCGCTGCCGCCGCTGCGGTGGGCGCCCGGAACGCCGCACCCGGTTCCCGTCCGGCTCCCGCCGTGACGGAGCCGGCAGGCGGCCCGGAGGCTGCTTCCCCCGCCCCGGCCGCTCCCGAGCGAGCCGCCGTCGATCCGGCCGCTTCCGGCTCGCCCGCTGCCGCCTCTGATGCTCCCGCCGCTGCCCGACGTCCGGTACCGCCGTCCGCTGTGATGCCCGACCCGGCCACGCCCGAGCCGCCCCGCCCCGGCGCGGCGAATCCCGGCGCGCTCGACGCGGTCGCGGTGCGCCGCGTGTGGCCCGAGGTGGTCGGCAAGGTCAACCGCAGCAACAAGCGGATCGCCGCGCTGATGCGGGACGCGGTGGTACGCGACCTGGACGGCGACACGCTCGTGCTGACCGTGAAGTCGACGGTGCTGGCGAAGATGATGGCCGACCACGCCGCCGTGCTGACCGACGCGCTCTACGAGGAGCTGGGCGGTCGCTGGCAGATCCGCTGCGAGGTGGCGGGCGAGCGTGGCGCGTCCTCGCTCGGCGGCCCGTCCCGTCCGTCCGGTGCGAGCCGCGCGCAGGCCGACGCCGCACCAGGCCGCAACGCGCCCGAGAGCGCCCCGGCCCGCCCGGCGGCCGCCCCGTCCGGCCCGGCGTCCGACACCGGGTCCGGTCGCCCGGATTCCCGGGCGCTAGGTACTGCTCAGGGCCGTCCGGACGCCGACGCGGCCGATGCGGGACCGAGCCGTCCGGGCTACGACTCCGGACTCAACCGTCCCGGCTCCGACGCGGGACCGGGCCGCCCGGGTTCGGCCCACGCCGGGCCAGGCCGTCCTGACTCCGGTGTCGCCGGACGTCCGGCAACCGACGCCGTCGGCGGCGCCCCGGGACAGCCGGTGTCCGGCTCGGGCAGCGCCACGGGCAGCCGAGCCACTGGCAACCCGGCCACTGGTAGCCAGGCCGGGGGGCCGGCGGGCCGGGCAGGCGCGGGTTCGCCCGACGCCTCGCACCGTTCGACGGCGAGCCCTGCGGCAGACCAGACCGAGGAGGACTGGCCGGAGCCGGCCCGACCCGGTGGCACGGCCTCGGCCACCGGCACCGCCTCGGCGGCGAGCGGCGGCGACGGGGAGGACTGGCCGGCTGCGGCCCGTCCGGGCGGGGGCACGGCTACCGCTACCGCGCCTGTCGTCGTACCCAAGCCTGCGGCACCCGCGGCGGCGCCGGCGCCTGCCGCTGCGGCGAGGCCGGCGGGGGCGAAGAACAGCGCGATCGCGGCGGCGCGTGCGGCCGCGGCGGCTGCTGCTGCGGGCGGTGGTCCCGGCAAGGGGCCGCGCGCGGCGCAGCCGGCGCGGAAGACGGCCGATGCCGAGTGGGCGGGCGAGCCGCCCTACGACCCGGACTTCGACGGCCCGGTGCGAGGTGGGGGCGCGCCTGCGGCGGCACCCGCCTACGAGGGATTCGACCCGGGCGACGAGCCGCTGGACGACGTGATCGACGAGCGGACCGCCCGGCAGTCGAGCGAGGAGCAGGCGGTGCAGCTGCTGCGCGAGACGTTCGGCGCGGAGAAGATCGACGAGGTGGACGCGCGCTGAGCGCGCGCCGACCGCGATTCAGCGGTGCCGTGGCCCGACTAGGCTGGGCGCGGCCGAGCAGACGAGTGGAAGAAGGAGCGGTCCGTGCGCCCAGGTGGACAGCCGAACATGCAGCAGATGCTGAAGCAGGCGCAGAAGATGCAGCAGCAGATCGCCAAGGCCCAGGCCGAGCTGGCCGAGGCGGAGCTGACCGGCACCGCCGGCGGGGGTCTGGTCACCGCGACGGTCGCCGGTACCGGTGAGCTGAAGGCGATCAAGATCGACCCGAAGGCGGTCGACCCGGAGGACGTCGAGACGCTGGAGGACCTGGTGGTCGCGGCCGTGCACAACGCCGCCGAGGCGGCCCGCGAGCTGACCGAGAAGAAGATGGGCCCGGTCGCGGGCGGCATGGGCGGCCTCGGCCTGTCCGGGTTCTGAGCCGGCAGATGTACGAGGGTGCCATCCAGGATCTGATCGACGAGCTGGGCCGGTTGCCGGGCGTGGGCCCGAAGAGCGCCCAGCGGATCGCGTTCCACGTGCTGTCGGCGGATCCGGCCGACGTCAACCGGCTGGCCGGCGCGCTGCGCAAGGTCAAGGACCTGGTCCGGTTCTGCACGACCTGCTACAACGTGGCGGAGTCGGAGCAGTGCCGGATCTGCCGCGACCCACGGCGTACCGACGAGGTGCTCTGTGTGGTCGAGGAGCCGAAGGACGTGGTGGCGATCGAGCGGACCGGCGAGTTCCGCGGGCGCTACCACGTGCTCGGCGGCGCGATCAATCCGCTGGAGGGCATCGGCCCAGACAACCTGCGGATCCGTGAGCTGATGACCCGCCTCGGCGGCGGCGAGGTCCGCGAGCTGATCCTCGCCACCGACCCGAACACCGAGGGCGAGGCGACCGCCACCTATCTGGCGCTGATGGTCAAGCCGATGGGGATCGCGGTGACCCGGCTCGCGAGTGGACTGCCGGTCGGCGGCGACCTGGAGTACGCCGACGAGATCACGCTGGGCCGGGCCTTCGAGGGCCGACGGGCCGTCTGAATCCAGTCGTGCCGCCTCCGGCGGGTGCCCTGCGGGGTGCCCGCCGGACGTGTCTCCGGGCCGGAACGGCATGCTCGTCGATCTAACAGGAACGTGCGTCCGGGACCGGATCGACGTAATAAATTCGGCCTTCTAGCCGACGAAACATCGGAAGCGCCAGGGATTCTCCTTCGATTCGTATGCCTCGTTGCGGAACAGACACGATTCGATACCAACCCGCCCCCCGCCCGTTTCCGCGCCGTCCACCCGAGGGCTAAGGTCTGCGCACATCGGTGACCCTGTCACCACGTTGTCCGTACCCCCAAGGACGAGGTGAAGCACCATGCGTGCATCCAGGCCGAAGGTCGCAATCGCGGCCATCGCGGTCGCGGCCCTCGCGGTTGCAGGCTGCGCCGAGAGCGACCGTGAGAGTGGCTCCGGAGATAGCAAGAAGGACACCCTCGTCTTCGGCGTCGCCGGAGACCCGAAGGTGCTCGACCCCAGCTTCGCCAGCGACGGTGAGTCGCTGCGCGTGGCGCGCCAGGTCTTCGAGACCCTGGTCCGTCCGGAGGAGGGCGGCACCAAGGTGACGCCGGGCCTCGCCGAGTCCTGGACGCCGGATGCGGCGGGCACGACCTGGACGTTCAAGCTCCGCTCGGGCGTCAAGTTCCACGACGGCACCGACTTCAACGCCGAGGCCGTCTGCGCCAACTTCGACCGCTGGTACAACGCCAAGGGCCTCATGCAGAGCCCGGACGTGACCGCGTACTGGCAGGACGTCATGGGCGGGTTCGCCAAGAACGAGAACCCGGACCTGCCGCCGAGCCTCTTCAAGTCCTGCACCGCCAAGGACGCCACCACTGTGGACCTGGCGTTCACCCGGGTCTCCAGCAAGATCCCGGCCGCGCTCATGCTGCCGTCGTTCTCGATCCAGAGCCCCAAGGCGATGGAGCAGTACGACGCCAGCAACGTGACCGGCACGGCCGAGGACATCAAGTACCCCGCGTACGCGATGGAGCACCCGACCGGCACCGGCCCGTTCAAGTTCAAGGCGTGGGACATCGCGAACAAGTCGCTCACCATCGAGCGCAACGACGACTACTACGGCGACAAGGCCAAGCTGAAGACCATCATCTTCAAGACGATCTCGGACGAGAACGCCCGCAAGCAGGCGCTCCGCTCGGGTGACATCCAGGGCTACGACCTGGTCGGCCCGGCGGACGTGGAGCCGCTGAAGAAGGAGGGCTTCAACGTCCTCACCCGGCCCGCCTTCAACATCCTCTACCTGGCGATCAACCAGAAGGGGAACCCGAAGCTGGCCGACCTGAAGGTCCGGCAGGCCATCGCGCACGCGCTGAACCGGCAGGCCCTGGTCGACTCGAAGCTGCCCCCGGGCGCCAAGGTCGCGATGAACTTCTTCCCGGACACCGTCGAGGGCTGGAACGGCGACGTCACCAAGTACGACTACAACCCGGAGAAGGCCAAGCAGCTGCTGGCCGAAGCCGGCGCGTCGAACCTGACGCTGAAGTTCCACTACCCGACCGAGGTCACCCGGCCGTACATGCCGAACCCGAAGGACATCTTCGAGCTGCTCTCGGCGGACCTCAAGGCGGTCGGCATCAACGTCCAGGCCATCCCGCTGAAGTGGAGCCCGGACTACCTCAACGCCACCACCTCCGGCAACAAGCACGACCTGCACTTCCTCGGCTGGACCGGTGACTACGGCGACGCGTACAACTTCATCGGCACCTTCTTCGACCGCCCGAAGGACGAGTGGGGCTTCAACAACCCCCAGCTCTTCGCGCAGTTCAAGGACGCCGACACCACCGCCGACGCGGCGGCCCGTACGGAGAAGTACAAGGCACTGAACAAGACGATCATGGACTTCCTGCCGGGCGTGCCGATCTCGCACTCCCCGCCGGCGATCGTGTTCGGCAAGGACGTGACCGGGATCAAGGCGAGCCCGCTCACCGACGAGCGGTACGCGACCGCAGAGTTCAAGTGATCTGAAGGCACCGTACGCGGGCGGGCGCTGTGACCACAGCGCCCGCCCGCACCCCTCCGCACACCCTCCGAGGCGCCCGTGTTCCGGTTCATCATCAGACGCCTGCTACAGCTGATACCCACGCTGTTCGGGCTCTCCGTCCTGCTGTTCATCTGGCTCCACCGACTTCCCGGCGGGCCCGAGACCGCGATCCTCGGAGAACGGGGCACGCCCGAGACGCGCGCCGCCATCCGGCGCAACCTCGGCCTCGACGAGCCGATCCTGGTCCAGTACGCCCGCTTCCTGCGGCGGATGATCCGGCTCGACCTGGGCACCTCGACCGGTACGAAGCGGGCCGTCACCACGGAGTTCGTGGAGCGGTTCCCCGGCACCGTCGAGCTGACCGTGATGGCCATGATCCTCGCGGTCGGCATCGGCATTCCGCTCGGCTACCTGGCCGCCCGCCGCCGGGGCCGGTTCCTCGACCACGCCTCGGTCGGCGGATCGCTCATCGGCATCTGCATCCCGGTCTTCTTCCTGGCGTACGTGCTCAAGGCGATCTTCGCGGAGAACCTGGGCTGGTTCCCCTCCAGCGGCCGGCAGGACCCGACCATCGGGGCGACCCGGGTCACCAACTTCTTCGTCCTCGACGGGCTCATGACCCGCGAGTGGGACGCCGCCGCCGACGCGCTCTGGCACCTCGTGCTGCCGGGCATCGCGCTCGCCAGCATCCCGCTCGCGATCATCGTCCGGATCACCCGGGCCAGCGTGCTGGAGGTGCTCAACGAGGACTTCGTCCGGACCGCCGAGGCCAAGGGCCTGACCGAGCGGACCGTACGCCGCCGGCACGTGCTGCGTAACGCCATGCTGCCGGTGGCCACCTCGATCGGCCTGCAGACCGGTCTCCTGCTCTCCGGCGCGGTGCTCACCGAGACCGTGTTCGCGTTCAGCGGCATCGGCGCGTTCGTCGCCGAGTCGATCAGCCAACGCGACTACCCGGTGCTGATGGGCTTCATCATGATCATTGCGGTGGTGTACGTGCTGGTGAATCTCCTGGTCGACCTCTCCTACAGCGTGATCGACCCGAGGGTGAGGGTGCGATGACCATCACCACTGGCAAGAAGCGCGAGAAGATCGACCGGCTCGCCGAGCTGGCCGCCCGCGACGACGAGCAGGGGGTGAGCCTCTGGAAGGAGGCGTTCCGCCGGCTGCGGCGCAACCCGGCGGCCGTCATCGGCGTCATCATCCTGGCGGTCTTCGTCCTGGTCGCCGTCATCGGGCCGTTCCTCGTCCCGTACAGCCCGACGGACTCCATCGGCATCCGCGAAGGACTGGTCAAGTCCGGCCAGGGCATCATCCCGGGCGTCTCCGCCGACCACTGGCTCGGCTTCGACCACCAGGGCCGGGACGAGTTCAGCCGACTCATCGTCGGCGCCCGGCAGACGCTGCTCGTCGGCGTGGTCTCCACCCTGATCGGCCTCGCGGTCGGCGCGCTGATCGGCGGCGTCGCCGGTGCCGCGGCCGGGCTCGGCGGGCGCTGGGGCCGCTGGATCGACACCACCCTGATGCGCTTCATCGACATGCTGCTGGCCATGCCGAGCCTGCTGCTCGCGGTGAGCATCGCGGCGCTGCTCGGCGCCAGCCTCACCACCGTGATGATCGCCGTCGGTGTGGTGTCCGTGCCGATCTTCGCCCGGCTGCTGCGCGGCTCGATGATCGCGCAGGCCAACAGCGACTACGTGCTGGCCGCGACGTCGCTCGGCGTGAAGCGCTCCAGGATCGCCCTCACCCACGTGGTGCCGAACTCGATCGCCCCGGTCATCGTGCAGGCCACGCTGACGCTGGCCACCGCGATCATCGAGGCGGCCGCGCTGTCCTTCCTCGGTCTCGGCAACCCCGACTCGGCCATCCCGGAGTGGGGCGTCATGCTCGCCGACGCGCAGCCGTACCTGGGCATCCGGCCCGGCCTGGCGATCTATCCGGCGCTCGGCATCATCATCACCGCGCTCGGGTTCACCCTGCTCGGTGAGGCGATGCGCGAGGCCCTCGATCCAAAGCTGCGGAAGTAGGTCAGTCAGTCATGGCACTGCTCGAAGTGGACGACCTCTCCGTCACGTTCGCCCGTCGTGGGCAGCGCACCGTGCACGCGGTGGACGGGGTGTCCTTCTCGGTCGACGCCGGCGAGGTGGTCGGCCTGGTCGGCGAGTCCGGCTGCGGCAAGAGCGTCACGTCGCTGGCCATCATGGGCCTGCTGCCCAAGCAGCCGGGCCTGCGCGTGGGCGGCAAGGCGGTCTTCGACGGCACCGACCTGCTCCAGCTCGACGACCGGTCCCGCCGCGACATCCGTGGCCGGGACGTGGCGATGATCTTCCAGGACCCGCTGTCCTCGCTGAACCCGGTCATCCCGATCGGGCTCCAGGTGACCGAGGTGCTGGCCCGGCACCGGGGCATGAAGGGCGAGGCGGCCACCAAGGAGGCGGCCGCCCTGCTCGACCGGGTGGGCATCCCGGACCCGCGGCGGCGGCTCAAGGAGTACCCGCACCAGCTCTCCGGCGGCATGCGGCAGCGGGCGCTGATCGCCATGGCTGTCGCCTGCCAGCCCCGGCTGCTGATCGCCGACGAGCCGACCACCGCGCTCGACGTCACCATCCAGGCGCAGATCCTGGAGCTGCTCAAGGACCTGGTCCGGGACTCCGGCACCGCACTGGTGATGATCACTCACGACCTCGGCGTGGTGGCCGGCATGTGCGACACCATCAACGTGCTCTACGCCGGCCGGGTGGTGGAGACGGCCACCCGTCGTCCGCTGTTCCGCCAGCCCCGGCACCCGTACACCGAGGGGTTGCTCGGTTCGGTGCCGCGCCTGGACGCCGGCCGCGGCGAACGGCTGAACCCCATCCCCGGCTCGGTGCGTGACGTGCTGCCCTGGCCGGACGGCTGCGCGTTCGCCCCGCGCTGCGCCCGCCGCGTCGACGCGTGTGTGGGCGAGCCGCCGGAGCTGGTGCTGACCCACGACGCGCGCAGCTACCGCTGCGTCAACCCAGTGCCGGTCCCCGGCCTGACCCCGGAGGCGGACGCCCGCGCGACCGCGCCGACGACCGCCGAACCGGGTGCGGTGCCGGCCCAGGCCGAGCCGGCCGACCCGCCCGCCGTGCCCGGCTTCGGACCGGCTCCGCGCGAGGAGGAGACCCCATGAGCGACAACGACATCCTCGTCGAGGTCCGCGATCTGAAGGTGCACTTCCCGATCCGCCGGGGCGTGATCTTCGACCGCACGGTCGGGCACGTCAAGGCGGTCGACGGGGTCGACCTGAGCATCCCGCGCGGCAAGACGTACGGGCTGGTGGGCGAGTCGGGCTGCGGCAAGTCCACGCTCGGCCGGGCGCTGCTCCAGCTCAACCCGCCGACCAGCGGCGAGGTGAAGTTCGACGGCGTCGAGCTGACCACGCTCCCCGCCGGCAAACTGCGCGCGATGCGCCGCCGGATGCAGATGATCTTCCAGGACCCGATGTCCAGCCTGGACCCCCGGCAGAACGTCGAGTCGATCCTGACCGAGGGCCTCCAGACCCACGGCATCGGCGCGAACCGGGACGACCGGCGGCGGATCATCGGCGAGACGCTCGACGCGGTCGGCCTGCCGAAGTGGGCGCTGTCCCGCTACCCGCACGAGTTCTCCGGCGGCCAGCGCCAGCGCATCGGCATCGCCCGCGCGCTGGTCCTCGGCCCGGAGCTGATCGTCGCCGACGAGCCGGTCTCCGCGCTGGACGTCTCGATCCAGGCGCAGGTGGTGAACCTGCTCGACGAACTCCAGGACAGCCTCGGCCTGACCTACCTGGTCATCGCGCACGACCTGGCCGTGGTGCGGCACATCTCCGACATCGTCGGCGTGATGTACCTGGGCGCGCTGGTGGAGGAGGCGCCGAGCGACCGGCTCTACACCGAGCCGCTGCACCCGTACACCCGGGCGCTGATGTCGGCGGTGCCGGTGCCGGACCCGGACGTGGAGGACCGGCGCGAGCGCATCCTCCTCGCCGGCGACCTGCCGTCGCCCGCGAACCCGCCGTCGGGCTGCCGGTTCCACACCCGCTGCCCGTGGGCGCAGCCGACCCGCTGCGCCGACGAGCGGCCGGAGCTGCGCCAGATCGGCGCCAGCCGGGTGGCCTGCCACTGGGCCGAGCAGATCGCCGCCGGTGAGCTGCGCCCGCACGAGGTGACCGCGAAGATCACCCGGCCGGAGGGGGAGGGCGAGGAGCCGGGCGTGGTCTCCGCGCCCAGCGAGCCCGGATCGTACGTCTGACACGACGAAGCGCGCCCCCACCCGGGCCGGGTGGGGGCGCGCCTTGTCGTCGGTCAGCCCTCGGGGCGGTTGAGCAGGCCCACCGCGATCGTGTGCACGGCGTCGAGCGCGGCCGGGTCGGCCAGCGGCGCGGAACCGCCGGTGACCGCGTACCACTCGTCGGCGTCCTTGTACTGCACCCGCAGCGTCACCCGGCCGTCGGCGTGCTCGGTGCGCAGCGTCAACTCGCCGGTCACCACGCCCACCTCGTCGGTCATGACCCCGCCCGGACCTGCGGTGATGTCCGAGGTGCGGTCCGCCGGTCCGCCCGGTGCGCCCCCGGCCGGTGCGCCCGGCACCGCGTCGGCGGTCATGCCCGCCCCGGCGACGTCCGCGGACGCCGGCTGCCGGCCATCCGCCGTCATCCCGGCCGAGGCCGGACCCGTCGGTGCGGACTCCGGGGCCGGTGCGGCGTCTGCCTCCGGCGCCGGTGTGGCGTCCGGCCCGGTCACGGTTTGCTCGCCCATGTGCAGCCCTCCAGCATGTCGGTGAGAGCGGCCTTCTCGGCACTTGTCACAGTCAGCCGCCAGTAGTGCTTGACCGTCACCCAGTCCGCCGCGTACTGACACCAGGACGACCGGTTCGGCGGCTTCCACTGGGACGGATCCTGGTCACCCTTTGCCCGGTTGGACCGCGCCGAAACCGCGATGAGCTGCGGCCGCGTCAGGTCGTTGGCGAAGTCGCCGCGCTTCGAGTCGTCCCACTCGTCCGCGCCCGAACGCCACGCGGCGGCCAGCGGCACGGTGTGGTCGATGTCCACGTCCGACGGATCGTTGAGCACCACCCCGTCGTAGACGCTCTCCCACCGCCCGCCCACCACGTTGCAGCCGGACAGCTTGATGCCCTCGCCGTCGCGTTGCAGCACGCTGTCGCGGACGTCGCAGTTCTTGCCGGTATCCCGCCAGTGCGGGAAGCGGGAGCGGCTGTAGCCCTTCATCGACCCGGCGGTGGCCACTGTCAGCTCACCGAGCTGCTTGTTGACGTTCCCGGTGGCACTGGGCGGCGCCTCCGGCTCGGTGACCGACACGTCGCAGCCGGCCACGCCGAGGGCGAGCACCGCGCTCAGCGCGGCCGCCAGCCCGGCTCGGGCTCCTGATCTCGTACGCACAGACGACACCTCTCCAGCTTGCGTGCTCCGGGCGAGTCCGCACAGTACCCGGCGGCGGTTTCCGCGATTCGTGGCGTCGACGGTGGGCGGCGGGCAGAGTGGTGAGACGTGACCGCACCCGCTCCCGCGCTGCGTACCGGCTCCGCCGCCGGACGCGGCACGCTGCTC
The DNA here is from genome assembly GCF_000717585.1 of Micromonospora globosa. Lineage (NCBI taxonomy): Bacteria > Bacillati > Actinomycetota > Actinomycetes > Micromonosporales > Micromonosporaceae > Micromonospora > Micromonospora globosa. The sequence goes on along the minus strand of NZ_JNZR01000029.1, from coordinate 107,607 downwards.
GCCGCGATCCTCGCCTCCGGCATGGTGTTCCTGGACAGCACTGTCGTCAACGTCGCGCTGCCGCGGCTCGGCGCCGAACTGGACGCCACAGTCGCCGGTCTTCAGTGGACCGTGAACGGCTACCTGCTCATGCTCGCCGCGTTCGTGCTGCTCGGCGGCGCGCTCGGGGACCGGTTCGGCAGGCGGCGCGTCTTCCTGCTCGGCGTGGTCTGGTTCGCTGTGGCGTCGGTGCTCTGCGGGCTGGCCCAGGACACCGAATGGCTCGTCGCCGCCCGGTTCCTCCAGGGCGCGGGCGGGGCGCTGCTCACCCCCGGGTCGCTGTCCGTGCTCCAGGCCAGCTTCCACCCGGACGACCGGGGCCGGGCCATCGGCACCTGGTCCGGGCTGTCCGGTGTGTCCACCGCGCTCGGTCCGCTGCTCGGCGGCTGGCTGATCGACACGCTCTCCTGGCGGTGGATCTTCTTCGTCAACCTGCCGCTGGCCGTCGGCGTGGTGCTCGCCGCGCTGCGCTGGGTGCCGGAGAGTCGGGACGAGGAGGTCTCGCGTACCGGAGGCGGGCGGCGGCGGTTCGACGTGGCGGGCGCGCTGCTCGGCGCGCTCGCGCTCGGCGGTGTCACGTACGCGCTCATCGACGCCCCGGCGCGCGGCCTGGACTCCCCGGCGGTGCTGGTCGCGGCGGTGCTCGGGGTGGTCGCCGTGGTGGTCTTCGTGCTGGTCGAGCGGCGGCGCGGCGACACCGCGATGCTGCCCACCGGGCTGTTCTCCAGCCGGCTGTTCTCCGTGCTGAACGTCTTCACAGTCGTCGTGTACGCGGCGCTCGGCGGGTTCACCTTCTTCCTCGCCGTCTACCTGCAGAACGTGGTCGGCTGGTCGGCGCTGCTCACCGGCCTGGCCACAGTGCCGATGACTGTGCTGCTGCTGGTCGGCTCGCCGCGCGCGGGCGCGCTGTCGGCGCGCATCGGCCCCCGGCTGCCGCTCACCGTCGGGCCGGTGATCGCCGCCGTGGGTCTGCTGCTGTTGCGCCGGGTCGGGCCTGGTGCGTCGTACTGGGTGGACGTGCTGCCGGGCGTGGCGCTGTTCGGCGCCGGGCTCACTCTCGTGGTGGCGCCGCTGACCACGTCGGTGCTCGGTGCCGTCTCGGACCGGTTCGCCGGGGTGGCGAGCGGCTTCAACAACGCCGCGTCCCGGGCCGGTGGTCTGCTCGCGGTGGCCGCGTTGCCGCTGCTGGTGGGGCTGTCGGGCACCGGGTACGAGCAGAAGGGTGCGCTGGCCGACGCGTACCGGGGGGCGCTGGCGTGGTGCGCGGGGCTGCTGCTGGCCGGCGCGGTGCTCGCCGCCGTGCTGATCCACCGCCCCCGGCGGGGGGAAGGAAGGGCCCCTTCTTAACGCCTCCGGTAGAGGAAGGGCCCCTTGTTAACACTCGGGCCATTCGGGCGCGGGCGTTAAGAAGGGCCCCCTCCTATGCAGAATGCGTTAAGAAGGGGCCCTTCCTTACACCTCAAGCACCTCAGGCGCGGGTGCGGTTCACCGCGCTCGTGACCGCCTTGATCGAGGCGGTGACGATGTTCGCGTCCACCCCGACGCCCCAGACGGTGCGGCCGTCCACCTCGCACTCCACGTACGCGGCGGCCTGCGCGTCCCCACCGGAGGACAGCGCGTGCTCGTGGTAGTCGAGCACGCGTACCGCCACGCCCAGGGACTGCAACGCGTTGACGTACGCGTCGATCGGGCCGTTGCCGACAGCGGTGAGCTGGCGGGTCTCGCCGCCGAAGCCGACGCGGGCGTCGATCTCGACCTTGCCGTCGACGGTGCCGATCGTGTACTCGGCCAGCTTCACGGCCGGGTCGACCTGGTGGTCGACCAGGTAGTTGCGGGCGAAGATCTCCCACATCGCGCCCGGCTCGACCTCGCCGCCGTCGTGGTCGGTGACCTGCTGCACCACACCGGAGAACTCGATCTGGAGGCGGCGCGGCAGGTCGAGCTGGTGCTCGGTCTTCATGATGTACGCGACGCCGCCCTTGCCGGACTGCGAGTTGACCCGGATGACCGCCTCGTAGGTGCGGCCCAGGTCCTTCGGGTCGATCGGCAGGTAGGGCACCGCCCAGGTGAAGTCGTCCACGGGCACCCCGGCCGCCGCCGCGTCGGCGTTCAGCGCGGCGAAGCCCTTGTTGATCGCGTCCTGGTGCGAGCCGGAGAACGCGGTGTAGACCAGGTCGCCCGCGTACGGGTGGCGCTCGTGCACCGGCAGCTGGTTGCAGTACTCGACCGCGCGCTTGACCTCGTCGATGTTCGAGAAGTCGATCATCGGGTCGATGCCCTGGGAGAACATGTTCAGGCCCAGCGTCACCAGGTCGACGTTGCCGGTGCGCTCGCCGTTGCCGAACAGGCAGCCCTCGATCCGGTCGGCGCCGGCCAGCAGGCCCAGCTCGGCGGCGGCCACGCCGGTGCCCCGGTCGTTGTGCGGGTGCAGGCTCAGCACCAGGCTGTCCCGCCGGGGCAGGCGCCGGTGCATCCACTCGATCGAGTCGGCGTAGACGTTCGGCATCGCCATCTCGACGGTGGCCGGCAGGTTGATGATCAGCTTGCGGTCCGGCGTCGGGTCGATCACGTCGATCACCGCCGAGCAGACCTCCAGCGCGTACTCCAGCTCGGTGCCCGTGTACGACTCCGGCGAGTACTCGTAGTGGATCTCGGTGTCCGGGGTGTGGATCTCCGCGTACTTCTGGCACAGCCGCGCGCCCTGGGTGGCGATGTCGGTGATGCCGTCGCGGTCCAGGCCGAAGACCACCCGGCGCTGCAGCGTCGAGGTGGAGTTGTAGAAGTGCACGATGGCCCGGTGCGCGCCGCGCAGCGACTCGAAGGTCCGCTCGATCAGGTGCTCCCGGCACTGGGTCAGCACCTGGATGGTGACGTCCTCGGGGATCAGGTCCTGCTCGATCAGCTGCCGTACGAAGTCGTAGTCGGTCTGGCTCGCCGACGGGAAGCCGACCTCGATCTCCTTGTAGCCCATCTGCACCAGGAGCTGGAACATCCGCCGCTTGCGCTCGGGCGACATCGGGTCGATCAGGGCCTGGTTGCCGTCGCGGAGGTCGACTGCGCACCAGCGGGGCGCGGCCTCGACGCGGCGGGTGGGCCAGGCGCGGTCCGGCAGGTCGACGCCGAACTCGCTGTCGTACGGAACGTAGCGGTGGACCGGCATCCGGCTGGGGCGCTGGCGGGCGAACGGATCGGTCTCGGTGACAGGTTGAGCCATCTCGGAGTGCTCCCTGGAACATGTGGCGTCAGCAGATCGGAAAGGTGTCGGCGGGCTGCCGGGCGACGGTGCGCGGCGGTGCCGAGAAGAAGATCGGATGTGCTGGACGGCGCGTAGCGACTCCGCGACGAGGTGCCGGCCGGTCAGGCCTCGTCGCGGCAGCCAAGGAGAAGGTACGCGCGCCACATGACAAGGTCACCCTACGTGGTGGGACGTGCAGTGGGAAGGCTCGTCCGGACTATGGGATCAGAGTCACCGGATCGGGGCCGGCTACGGGGTCCCCGGACTCGGGGCGTCCCGTCCCACCGGCTCGCCGTCTGTCACCGCACCGGCCAGCTCGACGGTGCCCGGCGCGGCGCCGGGCTCGCCGGTCAGCGTCAGGGTGCCGAATCCGGCCCGTACCGCCGCGGGTGTGCCGTCCTCCCGGAAGCAGTAGATGCCCACGTCCAGCGGCGCGTTGAGCGATGCCGAGGTGCTGTCGACCGTGTAGCAGGGGCCGGTGGCGCCGGGCAGCGGCTCGGCGGGGGACACCGCGAGCGGCGCGCGCCGGTCGGTGAGCACCTCCAGCCAGTCGGTGAACGGGTGCTGCACGCGGGGGTCGAGCCGGCGCGGCACCGCGTCGTCGGCGTCGCCGAGGCGGACGCAGGTCGCCGCCTGCGCCCAGCCGGCCGAGGGCAGCGCGCACTGGAACAGCCCGTCGGACGTGCCGGCGAGCGAGACGTCCACCGTGCCGGCGTGCCCCCAGCCGGGCACGTCGACCCGCCAGCTGCCGTCGTTGGCGCTGGTCACCGACACCGTGCGGGGCGTGCCCTCGGCGGGCGCGAACGCGTACGTGGCGGTGAGGTGCCGGTCCTGCGCCGCGGCGGCCAGTCCGGCCAGTTCCTCGCGGGCGGCGTCGACCTGCACCGGGACCGGGTCGGCGGTGCCGGTGGGCGCCGCCTCGGGGTGGCCGCCGTCGCAGGCGGCCAGCAGTACCGGCAGGGTGAGCGCGAGCACGCCGGTCAGCCGGCGGGCCGCACGTCGATGAGCGTGCACCGGCTCATTCTGCGTCGTGGGGAGGGTCCAGGTCAGCCCACCGTACGGCTGTACCGCTTGGCGTGTCGCGTACTCCCAGGCTGGTGAGCCGCCCCACGGCGGGGCCGGATGGTGGGATCACCCGACCCGGCCTCGCGGGCCGCCCGATAGGCTGAGGCGGTCTGACACGCGCCGCCGGACCGAGAGAACCGGCGGCGTCGGCACGCTCAGGGTCGTCGCTGGGAGGGAGTGCACCGTCGTGGCACTCGTGGTGCAGAAGTACGGCGGGTCCTCCGTCGCCAACGCCGAGCGGATCAAGCGGGTGGCCGAGCGCATCGTGGCCGCGCGCAAGGCCGGCGACGACGTGGTGGTGGTGGTGTCCGCCATGGGCGACACCACCGACGAGCTGCTCGACCTGGCCAACCAGGTCAGCCCGCTGCCGCCGGGCCGTGAGCTGGACATGCTGCTCACCGCCGGGGAGCGGATCTCCATGGCGCTGCTGGCCATGGCCATCCACAACCTGGGGTACGAGGCACGCTCGTTCACCGGTTCGCAGGCCGGCGTGATCACCACCTCGGTGCACGGCCGGGCCCGGATCATCGACGTGACCCCGGGGCGGCTCAAGGGCGCGCTGGACGAGGGCGCGGTGGTCATCGTCGCCGGTTTCCAGGGCGTCTCGCAGGACACCAAGGACGTCACCACGCTCGGGCGGGGCGGTTCGGACACCACTGCCGTGGCGCTCGCCGCCGCGCTGGAGGCGGACGTCTGCGAGATCTACACCGACGTGGACGGCATCTTCACCGCCGACCCGCGCATCGTGCCGAACGCCCGGCACATCAAGCAGATCACGTACGAGGAGATGCTGGAACTGGCCGCCTGCGGCGCGAAGGTGCTGCACCTGCGCAGCGTCGAGTACGCGCGGCGCGCGGGCTTGCCGATCCACGTCCGTTCGTCATACTCGACCAACACCGGCACGATGGTCACCGGATCGATGGAGGACCTTCCTGTGGAACAGGCACTGATCACCGGGGTCGCCCACGACCGCAGCGAAGCGAAGATCACGATCGTCGGCGTGCCCGACGAGCCGGGCGCCGCCGCGTCGATCTTCGACACCGTGGCCGGCGCGGAGATCAACATCGACATGATCGTGCAGAACGTGTCCACCGAGGGCACCGGCCGCACGGACATCTCGTTCACGCTGCCCAAGGCCGACGGCCCGACCGCGATGACCGCGCTCAGCAAGATCCAGGAGTCGGTCAAGTTCAAGGGCCTGCTGTACGACGACCACGTCGGCAAGGTCTCCCTCATCGGCGCGGGCATGCGCTCGCACCCGGGCGTGGCCGCCGGCTTCTTCGCCGCACTCGGCGCGGCCGGCGTGAACATCGAGATGATCTCCACGTCGGAGATCCGGGTCTCCGTGGTCTGCCGCGACACCGACCTCGACAAGGCGGTCCGCGCCATCCACGACGCCTTCGAGCTGGGTGGTGACACCGAAGCCGTCGTCTACGCCGGCACCGGGCGGTAACGCGCCATGGCGTCGCTGCCCACCCTCGCCGTGGTCGGGGCGACAGGTGCCGTCGGTACGGTGATGTGCCAGATCCTCTCCTCCCGGCGCAACGTGTGGGGCGAGATCCGGCTGCTCGCCTCCGAGCGGTCGGCCGGCCGGCGCGTGCAGTGCCGGGGCGAGGAGCTGACCGTCCAGGCGCTCACCGCCGACGCGCTCGACGGCGTCGACGTGGCGATGTTCGACGTGCCGGACGACGTCTCCGCGGAGTGGGCCCCGGTCGCCGCCGCGCGCGGCGCGGTGGTGGTGGACAACTCCGGCGCGTTCCGGATGGACCGCGACGTCCCGCTGGTGGTCCCCGAGATTAACCCCGAGCAGGTACGCAACCGGCCCAAGGGCATCATCGCCAACGCCAACTGCACCACGCTGGCGATGATCGTGGCGGTCGCGCCGCTGCACCGCGAGTACGGGCTGCGCGAGCTGGTGCTCGCGTCGTACCAGGCGGTCTCCGGGGCGGGCCAGGCCGGCGTGGACGCGCTGCACCTCCAGCTCGGCAAGATCGCCGGCGACCGGGTGCTCGGTTCCCGCGCCGGTGACGTGCGACAGGCAGTCGGCGACGAGCTGGGTCCGTTCCCGGCCCCGCTGGCGCTGAACGTCGTACCGTGGGCGGGCTCGCTCGCCGACGGCGGCTGGTCCTCCGAGGAGATGAAGCTGCGCAACGAGTCGCGCAAGATCCTCGGGCTGCCCGACCTCAAGGTGTCCGCCACCTGCGTACGGGTGCCGGTGGTGACCGGCCACTCGGTCGCCGTGCACGCGGTCTTCGCCACCGAGGTGGACGCCGAGGGCGCCCGTGAGGTGCTGCGCAACGCGCCGGGCGTGATCCTGGTCGACGACCCGGCCGCAGGGGAGTTCCCGATGCCGATCGACGCCGTCGGCACCGACCCCTCGTGGGTGGGCCGGATCCGCCGCGCGGTGGACGACCCCCGCGCTCTGGACCTCTTCGTGACGGGCGACAACCTCCGCAAGGGCGCCGCCCTCAACACGGCCCAGATAGCCGAACTCCTGGCCAAGGACCTGACCCGCCCATAACGCCGCCCTCCTCCCGCCGCCCTCCCGCCGCCGCCCCGTCCGGCGTTGATCTTGCACTTTCGGCCCTGCTTGTGGGGCATATGCGGCATTTGCCGGGGCCTAAAGTGCAAGATCGCGAGGGAGAGGGGTGACGGGGGCGGGGGCGGGGGCGGGGGCGGACGGAGTGGGTCAGGCGGCGGAGAGGTGGACGCCGTCTCGGCCGTGGCGTTTCACCGCGTACAGGGCCTGGTCGGCTCGGTGCAGGGTGCGTTCGGGAGACTCGCCGGGTCTCGGCAGGGCGATGCCGACGCTGATCGTCCGGCCGGTACGGCGGGCCGCCTCGGTGAGCCGTTCGGCGATCCGTACCGCCTCCTCCGGGCGGCTCACCTCGATCACCGCCACGAACTCGTCGCCGCCGGTCCGGTACAGCTCGTCGCCCTGACGTAGCGCGCCTTCGAGCGCCCGGGCCAGCCCCACCAGGAGCCGGTCACCGGCCTGGTGGCCGTACGTGTCGTTGACGTCCTTGAACCCGTCCACGTCGATCGCCAGCAGCGCGGTACGCCCCGGCGTGGCGGTGGCGATCCGCTGCCCGAACGGGCCGGTGTGCCGCAGCCCGGTGAGCGGGTCCGAGCTGGCCTGCTCGCGGAGCCGGGCGAGCGTACGCAGCCGGTCCAGGCAGGTCCACGCCTGCCCGGCGAGCAGCTCGATCAGGTTGACTGTGGTCGGGTCGGGGCGCAGGCGCTGCTCGTCGGCGACGAGCAGCACGCCACCGGAGGCCGGTGTGCCGACCGGCACCGCCACAAGCGTGCGCGCGCCGGCCCGGGTCAGCGGCAGGTACTCCTCGGTGGGCGGGTGGCCCGCCTCGCCCAGCGTGTACGCCGAGCCGTACCGGTGGGCCCGGTCGATCATGCGGTCGAGCGCGGCCGGTCCGGCCTCGTCCAGCTCGGCCCGGATCCGTGCCTCCAGCTCGCCCGGTGTGGCCGTGGGCGCGCCGAGGCGTGGGCCGCGCCGGCCGGTGAGCACCAGTACGGCGGCGGAGAGCGCTGAGACGTCCCGGGCCGCGGCGAGCGCGGCGGTCATCAGGTCCCAGTCGGTCGGGGCGGCGGTGAACGCGGCGGCGTGCCGGAGCAGCTTCTCGCTGCGGCTCTCGGCCGGCGGCCCGCCGAGCGCGGCGATCCGCCCGCCGAGTCGGTCGGCCACCAGCTCGGCTGTCTCCCGCCAGGCCGCGAGCACGACCGGCTCGCTCCACTGCAGGTCGAGCACCCCGATCGGACGGCCGTCCGGGTCGCGTACCGGCACGCAGAGTTCGGCTGTGACGTCCGGGCGGACCTCGAGGTAGTCGGGGTCGGCGCCGACGTCGGGCACGGCGGCGGTGGTCCCGGAGGCGTAGACCCGCCGCACCACCGAGGGTTCGGGCCGGTGGCGGCCCGGTGGGGTGCCGTCGGCGGTCGCCGGCACGTGCGAGAAGACCTGCCAGGCGCCGGTGGCGGCGACGCAGCGCAGACGGTCGTGGACGCGGAGCAGGACGGTGGCGGTCGCCGGGGTGTGCCGGGCGAGCGCGGCGACGGTCCACTGGCACGCCTCCGGGACGGTCGACGCCGTGGGGAGGCGCACCGTGACGTCGCGGAGGACTCGCTCGTGATCCACGTCGTTCCTGCTCGGAGGGGGTCGGGTCGCGATCAAGGGTACTCAGCGCAACCGCCGCCGACCTTCGTACACATGTGCTATCCACAGGCTGTGGACACAGCCTGTGGGCAGAAGCGGGCCTGCGCGGGGAGGGTGCGCGGCGATAGCGTGAGGGCCCGGGCACCCGAGGAGGCGGCCGATGCTCATCGCCCAGCTCAGCGACCCGCACGTGACCACCGGCCCGCTCGCGGCCGACCCGGCGTCCGGGTTGCACCGGGCGCTCGGCACGGTGCTCGCCCTGCGCCCCCGGCCCGACTGCGTGGTGATCACCGGCGACCTCACCGCGAACGGCCGCCCGGACGAATACCTCGCCCTGCGCGAGATCGTCGGCGCGTTTCCGCTGCCTGTGCACCTGGTGACCGGCAACCACGACGACCGCGAGTCGCTGCTCGACACGTTCGGCGGCACCCCGTACCTGGCCGGTGGCTTCTCGGCGCACTACCACGTCGACCTGCCGGACGCGACGCTCGTGGTGCTCGACTCGCTCACCCCGGGGAGCCCCGGCGGACGGCTCGGCGACGAGCAGCTCGCCTGGCTGGACGGGGTGCTCGCCGGGCGTACCGACGCGCCCGCCGTCGTGTGCCTGCACCATCCGCCGGTCACCGTGGGCGTGCCGGGCATGGACGCGATGGGCCTCGCCGACGCCGACGCGCTCGCCGCCGTGGTCGGCCGTCACCCCCATGTCGTACGCGTCGCCGCGGGGCACCTGCACCGCCAGGTGACGAGCGCGTTCGCCGGTACGGTGCTGACGACCGCGCCGAGCACCTGGATCCAGGTGAGCCTGACCATGACCGACGAGGAGGAGCCGGGTTTCGTCGCCGAGCCGACCGCCTTCCTGCTGCACCGCATCGCCGACGGCGGCTGCGTGACGCACACCGTCCAGGTCAGCCACGCCGCCGGGCGCACCTGCTGGTTCTGAACCGCGCCGCCGATGCTCTGGTACGTCGCGTACGGCTCGAACCTGCACGCCGCCCGGCTCGGCTGGTACCTGCGTGGCGGGTGTCCACCGGGCGGGCTGCGCACGTACCCCGGCTGCCGGGACCGCCGGCCACCGCGCCGGACGGTGCCGGTGCTGATCCCCGGCGGCGTCTACTTCGCCGGTGAGTCGCGGGCCTGGACCGGCGGCATGGCGTTCTACGACCCGCTGCTGCCCGGCCGGGCAGCAGCGCGCGGCTATCTGGTGACCGTCGAGCAGTTCGCTGACATCGCCGCGCAGGAGATGTACCGGCCGCCCGGTGCCGACCTGGCCGGGATCCTTGCGGCGGTCGAGACCGGGCGGGCGACGCTCGGGCCGGGCCGCTACGAGACGCTGCTGCGCGTCGGCGTCCACGAGGATCTGCCGATGCTCACGTTCACCGCGCCGCATCGGGCGGTGGAGGTGCAGTGGACCCGGCCCGCCCCGGTCTATCTCGGGATGCTGGCGCGCGGGCTGCGCGAGGCGCACGGCTGGGACGCCGCGCGGACGGTCGGCTATCTGGCGGGCCGGCCGGGGGTCGCCGGGCGGTGGACGCGTCCGGCGTTGCGCAGGCTCGTCGTCACCGCCCACAGCGGACCTCGGACCGGCACGCCCGGCAGTGAGTCGAGTTCGGACAGTTCGTTCGATATGCCGGGCCGTCGGACATGAACGACCGTTCGGTCCGCGATGGGTGTCCGGCAGGAGGTGATTCCGGCAAGGACGGTTGCCAGCGCAAGGATTTCCGCGTGACATGAGCGTCGGCGTCGGCTCCCTGTCCCTGGGAGCCGGCGCCTTCGACAGCGGCAGGCATCGACAGCGTGCGCCGCGCGGAATTTCACCTGACCGTCATGTCCGACTCGTCCGGCAGACCGGTACGGGCCGCTCAGGACAACGACGATTCCTGATGCCGCCCCGTTCGACCTGGCGGCCGGTGGATGAGAAGCTACCCCGGCGGGGCGGCGTTCCCCCGAGTACCGCCCTCCGCGATCGACACCTGTCACGGCACGGATCAGGGTCGCCGGGCGAACCATCGCCCGGACGCCACATACCGGCATCTCACGAGGAGTTCCATGTCCGTCACCGGGATGCGACGCCGGGCCGCCGTCGGCCTGGCCGCACTCGCCGCGACCGCGTTCACAGCGGTCGCCGTCACCCCCGACCAGGCCGAGGCCCGCCCGAAGCCGGTCGACGTCCAGTTGCTCGCGATCAACGACTTCCACGGAAACCTGGAGCCGCCGACCGGCTCCAGCGGCACCATCGAGGGCCAGCCGGCCGGTGGCGCGGAATACCTGGCCAGCCACCTGAAGTCGATGCGCGCCGCCGCCAAGCAGCAGGGCAAGGGCACTGTCACGGTCGCCGCGGGTGACCTGATCGGCGCCTCGCCGCTGCTCTCCGCCGCGTTCCACGACGAGCCCACCATCGAGGAGATGAACCTCGCCGGGCTGGAGTTCGCAAGCGTCGGCAACCACGAGTTCGACGAGGGCGCGGCCGAGCTGCTGCGCATGCAGCGCGGCGGCTGCCACCCGGTGGACGGCTGCGCCGACGGCACCCCGTTCGGTGGCGCCAAGTTCAAGTACCTCTCGGCGAACGCCTTCAAGACCTCCACCGGCCTGCCGCTGATGCAGCCGTTCGGCATCAAGATCGTCAAGGGTGTCCCGATCGGCTTCATCGGGATGACCCTGGAGGGCACCCCGAACATCGTCAGCCAGCAGGGCGTCGCCGGCCTGCGGTTCACCGACGAGGCCGACACCGCCAACAAGTACGCCAAGATCCTGCGCCTGCTCGGGGTCAAGAGCATCGTCGTGCTGCTGCACGAGGGCGGCGTGCAGAACGGCGGCGGCATCAACGACTGCACCGGGTTCAGCGGCCCGATCGTCGACATCGCCAACCGGATGGACCCGTCCATCGACGTGATCGTCAGCGGGCACACCCACGCCGCGTACAACTGCAACATCAACGGCAAGCTGGTCACCAGCGCCAGCTCGTTCGGCCGCCTGGTCACCCAGATCGACCTGAAGATCGACCCGCGTACCCGCGACGTGGTCACCGCGTCCGCGAACAACGTGGTGGTCACGCGGGACGTCGAGAAGGACCCGGCCTCGACGGAGCTGATCAACCGGTACAAGACCGCGCTCGGCCCGGTGGCCGACCGGGTGGTGGGCGAGACCACCGCCGCGATCACCAAGACCCAGGAGAACCTGTACCAGACCGGGGTCGACGTCAACGGCAAGCCGACGTACCAGACCGGTGAGTCGCCGCTCGGCAACCTGATCGCCGACGCGCAGCTCGCCGCCACCGACACCGAGCAGAACGCGGTCGCCGCGTTCATGAACCCCGGTGGCGTCCGCGCCGACCTCGACGCCGGCCCGGTCACCTACGCCGAGGCGTTCACCGTGCAGCCGTTCGCCAACAACCTGGTGACGCTGGACCTGACCGGCGCGCAGCTCTACTGCATGCTGGAGCAGCAGTTCACCGTCGCGCGCGTGCTCTACGCGTCCTCGACCGTCAACTACGTCGTGGACGTCAACGGCACCACCGCGCCGGCCGGCACGCCGTGCGCCGGCACCCGGGTGGTCCGGGGCAGCCTCACCATCAACGGCACCCCGGTGACGGACACCGCCACCTACCGGGTCACCGTGAACAACTTCCTCGCCGGTGGCGGCGACGGCTTCAGCGTCCTGACCGGTGGCACCAACGCGGTGACCGGCCAGATCGACCTGGACGCCTTCACCGCGTACCTGACCGAGAAGTCGCCGGTCTCCCCGCCGGCGCTGGACCGGATCCGCACGACCACCGAGGTCGCCGCCGGCTGACGGCCGACCGCACCGCGGACGGGCCCCGGAGCGCTCAGCTCCGGGGCCCGTTCTGTGTCAGGCCACGCCGGCCGGCTGCTTGGCCGGGGCGGGGGCCAGGCGGCCGTCCTGCGCGGCGGTGAGCAGCGGACGCAGCGACAGCGCGAGCACCGAGGCGGCCAGGCAGCCGCCCACCACGACCGCCACCCACACCCGGCCGTGCGCCGCGCCGATCAGCGGCCCGGCGGTGACCGGACCGACCACGCCGCTGATCCCGAAGATCATCGAGCTCATCGCGTTGTACCGGCCGCGCAGCTCGTCGGTGGCCAGCGCGTTTGTGAGCGCGGGCATGACCGGCGACAGCATCGTCTCGCCGAACCCGAAGATCGCCGAACAGGCCACCACGCCGAGCGCCGCGAGCACCGCGTTGCCGCTGCCCACCACACCCGCGGCGCCGAGCACCAGCCACGCGCCGGCGAAGACCGCGCCGACGGTGGCGAGTGCCCGGGTACGGCTGCGCCCCTCCAACCGCCGGATCACCAGCAGCTGCGAGAGCACGATCATCACGGTGTTCGCGGCGAGCGCCCACGCCACCACCCGGGGCGTCACCTCGACCACCCGGACCGAGTACGCCGCGAAGCCCACCTCGATCTGCGCGTACCCGCAGGTGGTGAGCACCAGGCCGAAGACGACCAGGCGGCGGAACGGCCGGTCCCGCAGCACCGTGAGGTAGCCGCCGCTCCTCCGGTCGTCGGCCTTCGCGCCCGTGGCCAGGATCGGCCGGTGCCCCACGTTCGGCAGCGTGAGCAGGATCAGTGCCGGCGTCAGGTAGCTCACCGCGTCCAGCAGGTAGATCACCTCGAAGGTGATCGGACGGGCCACGTCGACCACCGCGCCGGAGATCAGACCGCCGGTGCCGATGCCCAGGTTGAGCAGCGCGAAGTTGAGCCCGAAGACGCGCTGCCGCTCGCCGTCACCGGTCAGCGAGGCGAGGATCGTGTTCTGCCCGGCCCAGATCGCCGAACTGCCCACCGCGACGACCGTCATCACGCCGAACGCCGAGGCGGTCGAGTCGACCAGCGCCAGCGAGCCGGTCCCGACCGCCTCGATCACCAGGCAGGGCAACACCACCCGGCGCGCGCCGAACCGGTCGATGAACGTGCCGGCCAGCGGCGACAGAGCGAGCGTGACAGCGCCGAACCAGCCGATCACCAGCCCGGCCCGGGTGTCGGTCAGGCCGCGTACGTCGGTGAGGTAGATGAACAGGAACGGCAGGGTGAGGCCGCGCCCGACAGCGGAGAACAAGGTGCCGAGCAGGATCCGGCGGGCTTCGGGACGGGCGGGCAGGGCGCGGCGCAGCATGGCAGGGATTCTGTTCGGCGGGTACGACTACCGCGACCCGTTTACCCCTTACACACGTGGTCGCCGGGCCGGAAGGTGAGCGATCACACGTGCTCTGCCATGCTGACCCGGTGACCACGACCTGGCGGCACCTGCCCGCACCGGCCCGCGAGATCGCCGAGACGGCCACCGACGCGGTGAGCGCCGCGCAGGCCCGCGACGCCGAGGCGTACGCCCCGGCCGTCGAGCGGCTGGCCGCCGCCGACCGGGCCGGGCTGGTGCTCGGCGGCGTGGTCCGGCTGCTGCTGGAGGAGGGCCACCCGGACGGGCTGGACGGCGACGACGTACGCCAGGTGCTCGAACAGTGCGTCCGTTCGGCGGCGTCCTGGTGGCCCGACGTCGACCCGCACGTGCTGCTGGTGCTGCTGGCCGGCGCGCTCGGCGTCTACGACCCGGGCGACGACGAGAACCCGCCCGCCCCGGCGGCGATCGCCCGGCACGCGCCGCTGCTGGTGGCCGACCTGCTGGCGGTCACCGGGCGCCCGTTCGCCGAGTACCTGACCGCCGCGTTCGCCGAGGTGGCACGCACGGAGATGAACGACTGACGGTTCTTGCCGGCGCGCGCTTGCCGGTGCGCGGCCCGGCAGTGGGCCTGCTTACGGGCTGGCGGCCAGGAAGACGAACGCGGCGAGCAGCACCAGGTGCACCCCGCCCTGGAGCACAGTCGCCCGCCCCGGCACGACGGTGAGCACCGCTGCCACAGCGGTCAGCGCCAGCAGCGTCATCTGGGTGCCGCCCAGGCCCAGCACCAGCGGCCCGTCCAGCCAAATCGAGGCGATCGCGATGGCCGGGATGGTCAGGCCGATGCTGGCCATGGCCGAGCCGAGCGCGAGATTGAGGCTGATCTGCACCCGGTCCCGCCGGGCCGCCCGGGCGGCGGCGAGCGTCTCCGGCAGCAGCACCAGCAGCGCGATGACCACGCCGACGAACGCCTGCGGCAGGTTGGCCGCGCCGACCGCCGTCTCGATCGCCGGGGAGATCGTCTTCGCGTCGCCCACCACCGCGACGAGCGCCACCACCAGCAGGGCCAGGCTGGCCAGCGCGGTACGCGTGGACGGCGGCTCGGCGTGCCCGTCACCGTTCTTGTCCTCGGCGAGGATGCTGCCCTCCTGCGTGACCGGGAGGAAGTAGTCGCGGTGCCGGCCGGTCTGCACCATGACGAACAGCAGGTAGAGCGCCAGCGAGGCGACCGCCGCGAAGGCGAGCTGTGCCGGGGAGAACTCCGGTCCCGGCCGGCTCGTGGTGAACGTCGGCACCACAAGGCTGAGCGTGGCGAGCGTGGCCACAGTGGCGAGCGCCCCGCCGGTGCCCTCCGGATTGAACACCGCGACCTGCCGCCGCAGCGCGCCGAGCAGCAGCGAAAGGCCGAGGATGCCGTTGCAGGTGATCATGATGGCGGCGAAGACGGTGTCCCGCGCCAGCGCCTGCGTCTTGTCCCCGCCGCTGATCATCAGCGTGACGATCAGACCGACTTCGATCACGGTGACCGCCACCGCGAGCACGAGCGATCCGAACGGTTCACCGACCTTGTGCGCGACCACCTCGGCGTGGTGCACCGCCGCCAGTACGGCCGCGGCGAGCAGGGCCGCCACCACGAAGATGAGCGGGCCGGGCAGCTCCCGTCCCCAGGTCATCACGAGCACGAGCACGGCGACCAGGGGCGCGACGGTGGTCCAATCGGTCAGGCGGGATCGGATCATCGGCGACATGCGCACACTTTGCCAGGAGGCAGGGGCAACCGCGCGTGGCGGGGTGGCTTCGGGCAGTTCCGTCGATCTAATCGGCCGAGGCCGGTTGCTCCACGTGGGCGGGCAGGTCACCGAGGTTCGCGATCACCGGTCCGATCCAGCCCGGGTCGGTGTCCTGGTGTTCCGTGGTCCGGAGCACCGTCATGCCGGCCGCCGCCGCGCCGGCCAGCTCGCCGTCCGCGCCGTCGCCCACGTACACGCAGTCGGCCGGCGCGACGCCCAGCCGCTGCGCGGCGGTGCGGTAGATAGCCGGGTCCGGCTTGGCCAGCCCGACCTCGCAGGAGAAGACCGCGACGTCGAAGCGCCGGGCGAGCGGGCCGCCCGGCCACGCCTCGGCCGTCTCGGAGGTGGCGTTGCTGATCAGGGCCAGCCGGTGCCCGCGCTCGCGCAGCGCGTCGAGCACGTCCAGCGTGACGGGCGAGACGCGGCCCAGCACCCGGTGGGCGAGAGTCAGCCGATGCGTGGCGGCCCGGGTCACCTGCTCATCGGTCGGCGCGCCGCCGAGACGCGCGGCGAGGATGCGTACCGTCTCGGCCGCGTTCCACCGGACCAGGCGGTCCCGCCAAGTGGCGTGGTACGCGGAGACGAGCGCCGCCGGATCCACTCCGACGATGAGCGCCATCTCGCCGACCACCCGGTCCCGCTCGTCGTCGGCGCCGTGGACCAGGGTGTGGAAGAGGTCGAAGACCACCGGCCGTGGCATGGCGGGATCCTACTGCGACGGTGATCGGTGCCGGGAAAACGCAGAGGGCACATCCGATCGATCGGATGTGCCCTCTTACCTCTGGTCGGGGTGGCCGGATTCGAACCGACGACCTCTTCGTCCCGAACGAAGCGCGCTACCAAGCTGCGCCACACCCCGAGGCGTGCCGACAAATAGTAGCCCACCCGCCCGCACGGTCAAACTCGGTACCCCCCGCCCCGCGTACCCGGCAGATCTTGGTACGGATGAGCCCTCCGAGGGGCGGCCGCGTACCAAGATCTGCCGGGGGGGGTCAGCGGGGGATCAAGGTGAGGATGCTGGCCTCTGGGGGGCAGGCGAAGCGGATCGGGGCGGTGGGGTGGGTGCCGAGGCCGGCGGAGACGTGCAGCCAGGAGTCCGAGCCGGGCCAGCGGTGCAGCCCTCGCGCCATCGAGCGGGGCAGCCCGCAGTTGGTCACCAGGGCGCCGTACCCGGGCACGCAGACCTGGCCGCCGTGGGTGTGCCCGGCGAGCAGCAGACCGAAGCCGTCGGCGGCCATCCGGTCCAGCACCACGGGCTCGGGGGAGTGGGACAACGCGATCGAAAGCGCCGCGTCGCCACTGACCGGGCCGGCCACGGCGTCGTAGTCGTCCCGTTCGATGTGGGGGTCGTCCACGCCTGCCAGCTCGATCTCCCGCCCGCCGGCCTTGAGCGTGGTGCGGGCGTTGTTCAGGTCCGCCCAGCCGGCGCCGGTGAGGATGTCGCGCAGTTCCTCGTACGGCAGCGGCACGCCCTCGGTGTACTCCCGGTCGGGCAGGAAGTAGGTGAAGGGGTTCTTGAAGACCGGGCCGGTGTAGTCGTTGGAGCCGAAGACGAACGCGCCGGGCAGGTCGAGCAGCGGCTGCAGGGCGCGCAGCACGCCCGGCACCGACGCCGGGTGCGCCATGTTGTCGCCGGTGACCACGACCAGGTCGGGGTCGAGTGCGGCTAGCGAGGCCACCCAGTCCTGCTTGCGTCGCTGGTCGGGCATCATGTGCAGGTCGGAGAGGTGCAGCACCCGCAGCGGTTCGGCGTCGGTCGGGAGCACCGGCACGTCGTACCGGCGGAGGGTGAACATGTTGCGCTCGATGAGCGACGCGTACGCCAGGGTGGCCGCACCGGCGGCGACGGTTCCGGCCGCGAGCCGGAATAGTGTGCGCTTTCGCATGGCGTTCAGGGTAGTTTCACCGTCCATGAGCACGCTGAAGGACCGTCTCACCGCCGACATGCGCGCCGCTCTCAAGGCGCGCGACGAGCTGACCACCTCCACGCTGCGGATGGCCCTGGCCGCCGTGGGCAACGCCGAGGTCGCCGGCCGGGAAAAGCGCGAGCTCAGCGACGACGAGGTGCTCGCCGTGCTGACCAAGGAGGCCAAGAAGCGCCGCGAGGCGGCGGTGGCGTTCGCCGACGCGGGGCGCGCCGAGCAGGCCGGCAAGGAGACCGCCGAGGGTGAGGTGCTGGAGCGCTACCTGCCCAAGCAGCTCTCCGACGACGAGCTGGCCGAGCTGGTCTCGGGGGCGCTCGCCGCGGGCGGCTTCACCGGCAAGGCGCAGATGGGCCCGGCCATGAAGGCGGCCCAGGGCGCGGTGGCCGGCCGGGCCGAGGGTGGTCGGGTCGCCGCCGAGGTACGCCGCCAGCTCGGTCTCTGACCCCGGCGCTCCGGTAGCGCGGAAACGACGACGGCCACCTCCCGAGGGAGGTGGCCGTCGCTGTTGTCGGCTGTCAGTTCGGCGGTCGTCCCGGCCGGCCGCCGTTACCCGGTCCGCCCGGGCCACCCGGCCGGCCCGGCGTGGCGGTGCCGCCCTGCTCCGGGGTGCCCTGGCCGGAGCTGACCTCGATCATCACCACGCCACCCTTGATGGTGCGGCCGTCGGGGCTGGTGCCGGCGGCGGTGCCGGCCGGGCACTCCGACGGCACCTTGTTGCTGGAGACCACCGGCTCGAAGCCGGCACCCTTCAGCCGGGACTTCGCGGTCTCGATGGACTCGCACTTCACGCCCGGGATGGAGCGCTGGTCACCCAGGACGATCTTGCCGCTGGGCGGCGTGAAGTTCTTCCGCTCCTTGCCCTTCATGGCGTCGCGCAGCGTCTGGTAGACAGCCGGGTTGATGCCCTGGGGCGTCTCGTCGTGGCCCATCTTCTGGTTGGTCTGCGGCCAGTCCGGGTCGGCCATGATGCCGGCCACCGCGTACTGCTTGGTCATCGCGACCAGCGCCGAGGTGCGGTCGGAGTCGGTGGTGCCGGACTTGCCGGCCACCGGCGCGTTGACGATGTTGCGGACGTTGCCGGCGGTGGCGGGGCCGCACTTCGTGGTGGAGGAGCGGTCACCGACCGGGCAGCGCGCGGCATCCACGGCGGCGCGGGCCACCTCGGTGCTGACCCGCTGCTCGCAGCGGGGGTTGGCGACGTCCAGCTTCTCGCCGTCCGGGCCACGGATCTCCTGCACCGGGATCGGCTCGCAGTACTTGCCGTCGGCGGCGAGCGTCGCGTACGCGTTCGCCAGCTCCAGCGGAGTGGTCTGGGAGACGCCGAGGCTGAACGCGCCCCACTGGTGCGGGTTGGCGGCGAGCTGCGCGTCGCTCGACGAGCGGAACGTGATGCCGAGCTTCTGCGCGGCCTTCACCACGTTCTCCGCGCCGACCCGCTGCTGGAGGTCGATGAAGAACGTGTTGACCGAGAAGCCGAAGCCGCTCCACATGTTGTGCATGCCGGCCATCGCGGGGTTGGCGTTCTTCGGGCAGTACTTGCTGGTGCCCGGGCAGGCGGCGGGCGAGTTGAACTCGACCGGGTAGTCGGACTTGAACACCGGCTGCGCGTTGATGGGGTAGCTGAGCGGGTAGCCCTTCTCCAGCGCGGCCACCAGCGTGAAGATCTTGAAGGTCGAGCCGGCCTGGTAGCCGGCGATGCCGGGACCGCCGGTGACCAGCGGGTTCACCGTGTTGGGGTAGTTGCCCCGGATCTTCTTCTTGGCCTTCTTCGGGTCACTGGAGATCTTGTTCTGCGGGTCGGCCGGGTCGTCGAGCTTGAAGTTCCGGTTCACCGCCACGGCGCGCACCCGGCCGGTGCCGGGTTCGACGGCGGCCACCATGCGGGCCGCCTTGCTGCTCTCGCCGAGCTTGTTGCGGACGGCCTTGTCGGCGCCCTTCTGGGCCTGGACGTCCAGGGTGGAGACGATGGTGTAGCCGCCGCTCTTGAGCCGCCGCTCACGGTCGTACGAGGTGGCGCCGAACGTCTCCTGCTGGAGCCACCAGCGGTAGAGGTAGTCGCAGAAGAAGCCCCACGAGCGGGTGGTGGTCTGGGTGCAGCCGTTCGGGGTGCGCTTGCCCTTGACCTGGAGCTTGATCTTCTTGGCGGCGTCCGCCTCCTGCTGGGTGACCGCGCCGATCTGCACCATGTTGTCGATGACGTAGTCGCGCCGGCCGACCGCCTCCGGGTAGCCCGCCTTGGTGGTCGGGTCGAACGCGGTGGGTGCCTTCACCATGCCGGCGAGCATCGCCGACTCCTGGATGTCGAGCTTGCTCGGCGGCTTGTTGAAGTAGACCTGGCTGGCCGCCCAGATGCCGTACGCGCCGTTGCCGAACGCGGCGATGTTCAGGTAGCGCTCCAGGATCTCGTCCTTGGAGAGCTCCTTGTCGACCTGGAGCGCCAGGCTCATCTCGCGCAGCTTGCGGCCGCTGGTGTCCTCGGTCGCGGCGACCACGTCGGCCGGGTGGGTGGCCGAGTAGGAGATGGCCAGCCGGACGTACTGCATGGTGAGCGTCGAGGCGCCCTGCCGGGAGGAGCCGGAGGCCTGGTTGTTGACGAAGGCCCGCGCCACACCGTTGATGTCCACGCCGTTGTGCTTGTAGAAGTCGTGGTCCTCGGCCGCGATGATGGCCTTCTGCATGTACGGCGAGATGTCCTTGAGCTTGACGTCCTTGCGGTTCTCGTCGTACATCGTGGCCAGCACGGTCTTGCCGTCGGACGCGAGCAGCCGGGTGATCTGGGGCGCCCGGGCGACTGTCAGCTCCTTGGGCAACGCATCGAACGTCTCCGCCCCCGCCTTGGCGGCCAGTCCGGACATCGCCGCCACGGGGAAGGCCGCCGCGGCGACCACCACTCCGGCCAAGAGGCCGCAGATCAGCAGCGATGCGGCGTTGGTCAGCACGTTGTGGTCACGTTTCCGCATCCAGGTCACCTCGACAGGGTACGCGAGTAGGGAACGGCGGGCGCGCGGGGAACTTTCCCCATTTCCTGCACGCGCCGGCCTCGTTGTGCTAAACGCACGAGCCCTGGTCCGGGGTTGCGTGAGATCCGGCGGAAGTCTCTCCGAAGTCCGGGAGTGGCGCAGCGTTTTCACGTACTCGGGCGGGGTAGTCGCGGGGCGAAAGCCCGGGAAGCCGGGAGTGTCCGGAATGATGGATTTCGCCGACAACGTTGCGTAATCGGGCGACTACACAGCATGATGGTGGCGGCGACCGCAGCCATGAGTCGTTCGTGCCGCCCTGGGGAGGCCGGCGCGAACGACCGGGGGGATGTACGAGGGCTGCTCGCGCGAAGTCGGTAGGTACTGCAAGGGGGGACGTGTACAGATGGGCATGATCACTGACTGGCCGTCACTGGCGGCATGTCAGAACGGAGACCCGGACGCGTTGTTCGTACAGGGCGCCGAACAGAACGTGGCGAAGAGGATCTGCCGGAGCTGCCCAGTTCGGTACGAGTGCCTGGCCGACGCGCTCGACAACCGGATCGAGTTCGGCGTGTGGGGTGGCATGACCGAGCGCGAGCGCCGGGCGTTGCTGCGCCGTCACCCGCACGTCACCAGCTGGCGCAAGATGTTCGAGGCGGCCATGAAGAAGAACGCCAAGGAGAAGGCCGGCAAGGACAAGATCCTGGTCACCACGGCCAACTGACCGGACCGGTCAGCTCCGGCTGATCGCCTCGCCGATCGTCCGCAGCCCGTCGACGTCGTGCACGTCGGCGGGCTGCGCCGTCACCGACACCGCCGGCACCGCCGGGAACGCCTCGGTGAACCGGGCCGCCACCTGCTCCTCGCGTACCGCCTGCTGGGCCAGCGCGGCGTGCGCGCGCAACACCTCGACGGTGCCCTCGTGCCCACCCACGCCGGCCAGCCGCTCCGCGGCGGCCAGGCTCTCCGCGGCGGACAGGTCCGACGCCGGCCGGTGCACCCGGTTGAGCACCAGCCCGGCCAGCGGCATCCGCTCGGAGCGCAGGCGGCCGGCGAAGTAGGCGGCCTCCCGGACCGCGTCCGGCTCCGGCGCCGCGACCAGCAGGAACGCCGTCTCCCGGGCCTGGAGGATCCGGTACGTCTGCTCGGCGCGCTGCCGGAACCCGCCGAACATCGAGTCGAGGGCGGCCACGAAGCCGGACAGGTCGGTGAGCAGCTGGGCGCCGATCACCTTCTGCACCACCTTGGAGAACATCCCGAAGCTCGCCGTGACCAGGCTGAACATGCTCCGCCCGCCGCTGCGCGCGGGGGCCAGCAGCAGGCGCAGCATCCGGCCGTCGAGGAACCGGGACAGCCGGGCCGGCGCGTCCAGGAAGTCGAGCGCGGAGCGCGACGGCGGCGTGTCCACCACGATCAGGTCCCACTCGCCCCGGGCGTGCAACTGGCCCAGCTTCTCCATCGCCATGTATTCCTGCGTGCCGGCGAAGGTGGAACTCATGGCCTGGTAGAAGGGGTTGGCGAAGATCTCCGCGGCCTTCGCCGGGTCGGTGTGCTGAAGCACCACGTCGTCGAACGTGCGCTTCATGTCGAGCATCATGGCGTGCAGTTCGCCGCCGCTGGCCTCGACGTCGATGCCCTTGACCTGCCGGGGTGTGTTGTCCAGCTCGGTCAGGCCGAGCGACTGGGCCAGCCGGCGGGCCGGGTCGATGGTGAGCACCACCGTCCGCCGGCCGTGCCGCTCGGCCGCCCGCAACGCCAGCGCCGCCGCCGTGGTCGTCTTGCCCACGCCGCCCGCGCCGCAGCAGACCACGATCCGTACGCCGTCGTCGGCGAGGATCTGGTCGACGTCAAGCGGAGGCGCCGCGTCTTCGGAAGGCACCAATCGAGCGTATCGGTCCCGAGGGGCACTCTGCTCCGTGCCGGCCGCAGGTGTGAGTCAATCCGCCCGGACGAGGGCCTCGGCGAGCGTCTCCAGCCCGGCCCGGTCGACCCCCTCGGGCAGCAGCGGCAACTCGACCAGGGGCAGGCCGAGGTCCACCAGGTCACCCCGGAGGGAGTCCTCCAGCTCACGGCGTACCTGCTGGTCACGAGCCTCTTCGACGAGCCCGGCCACGGTCGGGCCGTCGGTCGGCAGGCCGGCGGCGGCCAGCCCGCGCTTCAGCTCGGCCGCTGTCACCGCCCGCCCGGCCGGCACCGGCGGGCGGACGCCGTTGACGATCACGCGGCCGACCGGGAAACCGAGCTGGGTCAGCTCCGCCACCGCGTCGAGCGTCTCCTGGACCGGCATCTCCTCCAGCAGCGTGACCACGTGCACAGCGGTCATCGGTGACCGGAGCAGCGCGGAGACGCCCTCGCTCTGGGTCTTGATCGGGCCGACCTTCGCGAGCCGGGCGGTCTCCGCCGTCACGTTCAGGAAGCGGCCGATCCGCCCGGTCGGGGGCGCGTCCAGCACCACCGCGTCGTACGTCCGGCGCGACCCGCTGGTCCGGGTGGTCGCCTCCTTGACCTTGCCGGTGAGCAGCACGTCGCGCAGGCCCGGCGCGATCGTGGTGGCGAAGTCGATCGCGCCGAGCTTGCGCAGCGCCCGACCGGCGGCACCGAGCTTGTAGAACATGTCCAGGTATTCGAGGAGCGCCTCCTCGGCGTCCACCGCCAGCGCCCGCACCTCACCGCCGCCGGGCGCGTCGGCGAGGTGCCGTTCCTCGTACGGCAGCGGGTCGGTGCCGAAGAGCTGGGCGATGCCCTGCCGGCCCTCCACCTCGACCAGCAGGGTGCGCCGGCCCCCGGCGGCCAGGCCGAGGGCCAGCGCGGCGGCCACGCTCGTCTTTCCTGTGCCGCCCTTGCCGGTCACCACGTGCAGGCGGGCCGGCCATCTGCCGGCGGACTCGGCCGGCTGCTCACTCGCTGCCACCCGTCGAGCCTAACCAGCCGTTGGGACCAGCTCTGTCCGGCCGGTGGGATCAGCCGACCTCGCAGACCCACCAACCCGTCTTCCGCACCACTGTGAAACGCAGCGCCTGCTCGGCGACCTTCTCGTCGGCGGTGGTCATGGTCACCCGGGCGGAGACGGTGGCCCGGTCCCCGGTCTGGTTGTCGACGGTCGGGGTGGGCCAGCGGAACCGGGGGTTCTGGTACTGCGCGACGTACTTCTGGACCTCGGCGACCTTGGTGGTGATCTTCTCGTCGTCGCGGGCCGCGGAGCAGACGAACGCCGCAGCCTTCTCGGCGTCGCGCTCCTGGTAGACGGCCTTGAGGAAGCCGTCCACCGCGACCTGCGGCTCCTTCGCGCCCTGGCCGTCCTCGCTGTTGCGCAGCGCGAGGAACGCGGCAGTGCCCCCACCGCCGCAGAGCAGGACCGCGGCGGCCAGCACCAGCGAGACGATCAGCACCGCCGGTCGCTTGCGCGGCTGGGGTTCGGACGGGTACGCCGGCGGGCCGGCCGGGAGTGCGGATCCCGGCGGCGCGCCGCCGGTGGGCGGCGGTTGCGGATTTGGGTCGCCGGGCGTGCCGGTGTCGCCACCGACGGGCGGTTGGGTCATCTGTCTCCCCCGGGTTGCGGCTCCCGTCGCCGCCCCAGGCGACGGGCACGGGTCGAGGTGTGCGGGCGCGCGTCGGCGCGCGTCCAGTCCGGAAGGGTATCGGTCGGCGGGGCGCTTGCCAGCCCCGCGTACGCGCCCCGCCGGACGGAGACGGCTACCGCGATCCCGACCAGCCTTGTGTCGCAAATGTGACTGGACGTGACGAGGCGTGCGCGTCCCGTTGCCGGGACTTGTCGCAGGATCTACGTTCGTCCCCGACGCGGAGAGCCGGGCCGGGGACGGCTCCGAGCCGGATTGCGGTGTTGGTGAACAGGTACGACGCCCGGAGGCGAAGGATGCGCGACGCGGAGAACAGTCCTCGGGGCCAGTTCCCCGGTGACCGGGCCGGACGGCCGGGTGAGGCCGAGGGACCGGGCGCGCCGTTCAACGAGCGCTCCTACGGCCCTCCGGCCGACGTGGTCCGGACGCTTCCCCGTTCCGGCGGGAGGGGGCGGGACGAGGACGAGCCCGGCTACGTCATCCACCTCCAGGTCCGGGTGCCCGACCTGGCGGCGGCCACCGCGCTCGCCGGCACCGTGGCCACCTCGCTGGGCTTCCTGATGGAGCTGGACGCGGGCGAGACCACCGTCTCCACCGCCGACGACCAGAACAACAGGCACCGGGTCTTCTGCGACCTGCTGCTGCCCGACCGCAGCCGGTGCCCGCAGCGCTTCGAACACGAGGGCCCGTGCGGCGAGCCGCCGCCGGCGCCGGAGCCGCGTCCCGCGTCCTGGTGACCGCGGCGGACCGTAGGCTGTGCCTGACCGAAGTCCAAGTCAGGCAAGGGAGCCCTCCTCCGATGCAGAAGTGGGAATACGCCACGGTGCCGCTGCTGGTCCACGCGACCAAGCAGATCCTCGACAACTGGGGCGAGGACGGCTGGGAACTGGTCTCCGTGGTCCCCGGCCCGAACCCGGAGCAGCTCGTCGCGTACCTGAAGCGTCCGAAGGGCTGACCTCGATGAGCAACGGACCCCAGGCGAAGCTCGCCGAGCTCGGCCTCGAACTGCCCGAGGTGGTGCCGCCGGTGGCCAGCTACGTACCGGCCGTCCAGTCCGGGCAGCACGTCTACGTGTCCGGCCAGCTGCCGATGGCCGAGGGCAAGCTGCTCGCCACCGGGAAGGTCGGCAACGGCGTCTCGGCCGAGCAGGCGAAGGACCTGGCGCAGCGGTGCGCACTCAACGCGCTCGCCGCGATCGACGCGCTGGTCGGGCTGGAGAACGTGGTCAAGGTGGTGAAGCTGACCGGCTTCGTGGCCAGCGCACCCGGCTTCACCGGCCAGCCCGGCGTGATCAACGGCGCCTCCGACCTGTTCGGCGCCGTGTTCGGCGAGGCCGGCCGCCACGCCCGCAGCGCGGTAGGCGTGGCCGAACTCCCCCTCGACGCCCCGGTAGAGGTAGAGGTCATCGTCGAGGTCGCGTGACCGTGCCCTCTCGCCCGCCGCGAGAGCCCGCGATCTTGCGGTTGCGGCCCCGGCAGAAGCCCCACACGGGGACAAAGCTCGGGCCGGAACTGCAAGATCGCGGGGAGCGGCGGGCGGAGTCGTACGATCGCAGCCATGGGTGGGCGTATGGCCGGGGCCGCGGGGGCGCTTGCGGAGGAGCTACCGGCGTGGGTGACGTTGCTGCGTGCGCCGAACCCGGGGCCGATGACGCTCGACGGGACCAACACCTGGGTGCTGCGGGCCGGGCCGGACGCGCCCGCCGTCGTGGTCGACCCGGGGCCCGCCGACGAGGGGCACCTGGCCGCGATCGCGGCGCAGGGGCGCATCGGGTGCGTGCTGATCACGCACGGGCACGCCGACCACACCGAGGGCGCACCCCGGTTGCGTGAGCTGCTCGACGGCGTACCGGTGCTCGCCGCCGACCCGGCGCACACCGCCGGAGGTGAGCCGCTCAGCGCCGACACCGCGCTCGACGTGGGGCTGGACCTGCGACTGCTGCCCACCCCCGGGCACACCGCCGACTCGGTCTGCCTCGTCGCCGCGCACGGCGGCGAGCGCGTCGTGCTGACCGGTGACACCATCCTCGGCCGGGGCACCACAGTGGTCGCCCACCCGGACGGGCACCTCGGCGACTACCTGTCGAGCCTGGAGCTGCTCTCCACGTACCGGGAGATCCCGGCGTTGCCGGGCCACGGCCCGGCGCTGGCCGACTGCGGTGTGGCGGCCGACTTCTACCTGGCCCACCGGCGGGCCCGGCTGGACCAGGTGCGCGCCGCCGTCGCCGCGGGCGCCACCACCGCGGCCGAGGTGGTCGCAGTGGTCTACGCCGACGTCGACAGGTCGCTGTGGTGGGCCGCCGAGTGGTCGGTCCGGGCCCAGCTCGAACACCTCGGAGTGGAGCAGCCGTGACCTGCCCGGTGTGCGGAACCGTAGCCGTGCCCGGGGCGCGGTTCTGCCACAACTGCGGGGCGGCGCTGCCGGCTGCCGCCACGCTGCCCGCGGCCGAGCGCCGCGTGGTGACTGTGCTCTTCGGTGACCTCTCCGACTTCACCTCCTGGTCGGAGGACCTGGACCCGGAACGGGTCGGTGCGGTCACCGACCGGGTGCTGGCGGCCCTCGCGGGCGCGGTCAAGACCTTCGGCGGGCACGTCGACAAGCTCACCGGCGACGGGATCATGGCGGTCTTCGGCGCCCCGGTCGCGCACGAGGACGACGCCGAGCGGGCGGTCCGCGCGGCGCTGTCCATGCAGCGTGCGGTGCGGCGGGTGCTCGACGACGAGCGCGGCGGCGGCGCGCCGCTGGGCCTGCGCGTCGGCCTCAACACCGGAGACGTCATCGCCGGCATCCAGGCGGCGATCGAGTACACGGTCATCGGCGACACGGTGAACACCGCCGCCCGGCTGGCCGACGCCGCCGCGGTCGGCGCGGTCTACGCCGGTGCGCGCACCTCCGCGGCCACCCGGCACGTCGCCTCCTGGCGGGCGCTGCGCCCGCTGCGGCTCAAGGGCAAGCGGGAACCGGTCGAGGCGTACGAGCTGCTGGGCCTGCTCGACGCGCCCGGCACCCGGTCCGGCCTCGGTGACGAGGCGCCGTTCGTGGGCCGGGAGACCGAGATCGGCCGAATCGCCGGCCGGCTCGCCGAGGTGATCGACAGGGGCGAGCCCCGGGTGCTGCTGATGACCGCCGAGGCGGGGATCGGCAAGTCCCGGTTCGCGGCCGAGGTGGAACGCCTCGCTGCCGGCTACGACGTCGGCGCCGGGCGGTACGCGGCGCACACCGGCGCCCGCGTGCTCTCGGTACGCTGCGCGGCGTTCGGCGAGCGCCGCCGGCTGGCGCCGCTGGCCGACCTGGTCCGGGCCGCCGTCGGCCTGCCGGGCGACGCGGCCACCGCCGTCACCCGGCCGGCCGTCGAGGAGCGGCTGCGCCGCCTCGGCCAGCGCCTGTCCCGGCTCCCCGGCGACCCGCCGCCGATCGCCGTGGACCAGCTCCTGGCCCTGCTCGGGTACGCCGAACTCCCGCCCGCCACGGAGAACGGCGAGTGGAACGCGGCCGGGCCGCCGCCGGACGACGAGGCGGTGCCGACCGCTGTGGCGGACCTGCTCAGCGCGCTCGCCGGTGAGGCGCCGCTGGTGATCGTGGTGGACGACCTGCACGACGCCACCGCCGAGACGCTCAAGGCGCTGGCGCTGACCCTCAACCGGCTCAGCGGGCCGGTGCTGGTGCTGCTGCTCGGCCGCCCCGAGCTGGTACGCACCGCCGGCGCGCTGACCCGCGTGGCGGACGCCGAGGTGCACGCGCTGCCGCCGCTGCGCGGCGCGGACGCCTCCCGGTTGCTCACCAGCTACCTGTCCGGTGGCCGCATGCCCCAGACCGACGCGGACCGGCTGCTCGCCACCGCGCAGGGCAACCCGTTCTACCTGGCCGAGCTGGTCACGCTGCTGATGGAGCGCGGTGCGCTCACCGCCGGCCCGGGGCGGGGCGCCGACGTCGGCTGGCGACTCGCCCCCGGCTCGCTCGGCAGCCGCCTGCTCTCCCGGGACCTGGCCGCGGTGCTCGCCGCGCGTATCGACGCGCTGCCGCCCAACGCCCGCTCGGCGCTGCGCGACGCCGCAGTGGTGGGCGACACCGTGCCGGCGGGAGCGCTGGAGGCGTTGCGGGAGCAGCGGGTCGGACGGGACGGGCGGCCCGCCGCGGTGGCCGCCGTCGAGCTGGACCGGGCCGTGGAGGAGCTGCTGCAACGGCGCATGCTGCACCGCACCCGCAGCGGGTTCGCCTTCGCCACCCCGCTGATGCGGGAGGCCGCGTACGCCGGGGTGAGCAAGGCCGAGCTGGCCGAGCGGCACGCGGCGCTGGCCCGCTGGGCCGCGCCGGAGAGCGTCGACGAGACCGGCGGCGCCCCGGGGGGCGCGTTCACCGAGGCCGCCCGGGACGACTTCGTCGCCGAGCACGTGGAGCGGGCCACAGCGCTCGCCGACGCGGTCAAGCTGCGCCCGGACGCGCCGGCCCGGGCGGTCACCCCGCTGGGCGTGGCCGCGCTGGGCCGGGCCGCCCGCCGGTCGCTGCGGTCGGGGGAGCCGGCGCTCGCCGTCGAGTACGCCGAGCGCGCGGCCGAGCTGGCCCGCGACGGGGTGCCACCGGCGGACCGGGTGGTGCACGCCCGGGCGCTGCTCCAGATCGGCCGCCCGGCCGACGCGCTCGCGTTCGCCGAGAAGATCGCCGCGAACGCCGGCGACCCGGCCACCCGGACCGCCGCGCTGCTGCTCGCCGGGCAGGCCCAGCAGACACTCGGTGACGCCGAGCGGGCCGAGTGCAACTGGCAGGAGGCGTTGCAGGTGGCCACCGACGCCGGTCTGCCAACGCTCCGGGCGTCGGCGATGCGGCGGCTCGGCATGGCCGACTTCATCGCCGGCCGGCTCGGGCAGGCGAGCAGCCGGCTGGCCGCGTCCTACCAGGTCAGTCTCGCCGCGCGGGATCCCCGCGGGCAGGCCTGGTCGTTGCAGAACCTGGCCTGGGTGACCACCACCCGGGGCGACTTCGCCGGCACCGACGCGGTGCTCGGCCGGGCCGCCCGGCTCTTCGCCGAGCTGAAGGACCCGTACGGGCGGGCCTGGCTGCGCGGCACCACCGCGTTCGCCCGGCTGCTCGCCGGCCGGCTGCGGGAGGCGTGCCGGATGGCGCGGGTGTTCCTGCCGTTCGGGGAGCGGGTCGGCGAGGCGTGGGCGGTGGGGACGCTGCGCGCGGTCGAGGCGTACGCCACCGCCGAGCTGGGCGACCTGGCCGAGGCGGACCGGGCGGCGCGGCGCGCGTACCGGGACTTCGCCGAGGTGGGCGACGACTGGGGGCAGGGCTTCGCGCTGGTGGTGCGCGGGGTGGTGGCGCGCGGGCTGGGCGAGCCGGAACACGCGGCCGACCTGTTCACCGAGGCGCTCGAGTACGCCGACCGGACCACCCACCCGTTGCTCACCGGGATGGCCGGCACGCTGCGCGGCTTCGTGGCGCTGGACATGGGCGACCACGAGACAGCCGAGCGGGAGGCGCGGTCGGTGCTGACCCGGGTGGAGCCGCACAACCCGCAGGCGCCGGCCCAGGTCGCGCCGCGGGTGCTGCTCGCCATGGCCCGGCTCGCGGCGGGCGATCCGGGCACCGCTGTGGGGCTGCTCGCCCCGGTCGCGACCGGCGCGGCGAACGCGCCCTCGCTGCTGTTCTCACGGCGGCAGACGATGGCCCGGTACGCCGCCGCGCTGCTCGCCCACGGCCAGCGCGAGCAGGCGCTGGACTGGGCGCAGCGGTCGATCACCGCCCCGGCCGAGGACGTGCGCAGCCAGGTGGTGGCGCTGCTGGTGCTGGCCGAGGCGCTCGACGCCTGTGGTCGCCGGGCCGAGGCGCTGACGAACGCGGAGGAGGCGGTACGCCTCGCGTACGCCACCGAGCAGCGCAGTGAGCGGATCGTCGCGGACGCGTTGCGGGTCCGCCTCTCCGGCGGCTGACCGCCCGTTGTTCTGACGGTTCCGGGGATGTGTTCGTCGGTGGAGCCGGTTAGCGTGGGGCCGCGACAGTGGTGGATCGACTGCCGCCTTCCGGTGCGCGCCTGCGTCACCGGCGGACCACGCTGGGGAGGAACGATGAGGCTGCCGCGCTCGGGCGCCGGCTGGACGATCGCGGTCTTCGGGCTCCTCGCGCTGCTGCTCGGCGCGCTCGGTCTGATCTGGCCGGAGACGCAGCTGCGCCTGCTCGGCTTCGAGGTGCCGGCCGAGCGCGCTCCGGGCGACTACACCGGCACGTTCCTCACCGCGTCCTCGATGGCCTCGTTCAACATGGGGGTCTACTACCTGCTCGCCGTCGCCACCGAGTGGCGGCCGTTCTACCGGTTCACCGTGTGGTTCCGCCTGGTCACCTTCACCGTGTTCACCATCGCGGTGCTCTCCGACGTCGCGCCGGACCGCTTCTTCGCGGTCGCCGCGTGGGAGGGCCTGGGCGCGGTCGCGACGGCGGTCGGCCTGTGGTGGGACGCCCGCCGGGCGACCGCCGCCACTGACGACTCCGTCCCGGGTCCGGTGCCGGCCACCGACACGGCGCGCTGACGGGTCCGGATCGTTGGGTATTTTCGAGTCGTGACCGAGACCCCGCCCGGCGCCCTGCGGCTGCCCATCGTGCCCGGTCTGACCGATCTGCAGGTGTTCGCCCGGGGCGGGTACGCCACCATCTACCGGGCCACCCAGATCTCGGTGGGGCGCGAGGTCGCGGTCAAGATCGAGAACCGCACGCTGGACAGCGAACGCGACCAGGCCCGTTTCCTGCGCGAGGCCCGTGCCGCCGGGCGGATGTCGTCGCACCCCCACGTGGTGGACCTGTTCGACGTCGGCGTCACCGTCGACCAGCACCCCTACCTCATCATGGAGCTGTGCGACGGCTCGTACGCCGAGCGGATGCGCACCTCGCCGCTGGGCCCGGCGGAGACCCGCGACCTCGGCGTGAAGATCGCCGACGCGCTGGCCCACTCGCACGCGGCGGGCGTCCTGCACCGCGACGTCAAGCCGGCGAACATCCTGCACTCCGAGTTCAACTCGGCCGTCCTGGCCGACTTCGGCCTGGCGGTGCTCGCCGAGTTCCGCGACTCCTCGGTGATGCTGGAGGCGCTCACCCCGGCGTACGCGCCACCGGAGACGTTCAACCACAGTCCGCCCACGCCCGCAGTCGACGTCTACTCGCTGTGCGCCACGCTCTACGCGGTGATGTACGGCCGTCCGCCGCGCTGGCACTCCGAACGCAACCCGAGCCTGGTCACCGTGCTGGAGATGTTCCAGCAGCCGATCCCGGGCCTGCCCGGCGTGCCCGGTGAACTGATCGACGTACTCCGGTTGGGCATGTCGAACGACCCGGGCGCGCGGCCCTCCGCGGTCGAACTGCGCGGCCTGCTCGCCTCGCTGCCGCTGGACGGCGCCCCGGCGACCGGCGGCCTGTACGACGGCGCCACCGGCGACCGGTTCCACCGCACCGGTGGGCCGAACCCGCGACCGCCCGCGGACGACGACCACCCGACGGTGGCCTCGCGTGGCCGGCGCTGGCCCAAGCGCTGGTTCCTCGGCGGCGCCGGTGTGCTGGCGCTCGCCGCCTCGGCCGGTGGCGGCTGGGTGGCAGGCGGGCACACGCCGGCCGTCACGCCCACACCGGCGACCAGCGGCGTGGCCGGGGTGGCGCCGGTGCCCGGCTGCGCGTCCGCCGACGTGCGGCTGCCCGCCGGGGCGCGCTGCGCGACGGAACTGGAGTGCTTCGGTCCGGTACGGCTGCGTCGCGACCGGGCCGAGGCGAGCCGGGTGCCGTGCGACGGCCAGCACACCTGGGAGACCTACGCCGCCGGTGACCTGCCGGCCGGGCTCGCCGGGGCCCGCCACGAGACGGTGGCGGCCGACCCGGCCGTCGGGCGGGTGTGCAACGCCGACACGTTCCGGCTGGTCAGCGGCGGCAAGTCGGCGAGCGGGTGGAACCTGGAGGTGCTGCCGCCGGAGGCCGAGGCGGACCGCACCTACCGCTGTCTGGCCGGCCGGGGCGTCAACGCGCTCGCCGGCCCCACGCTCACCGGTCGCTGAGCCCGTTCACGGTCCGGCCCTGCCGGACCGACCGCGGGTCGAGTGTCTCCAGCGTGTCGGCGTCCACCGCCGTCGTCGCCCGCATGCCGCGTACCACCCGCGGGTCGAGCGTCTCCAGCGTGTCCGCGTCGATCGGCTGGCCCGCCGGCGTGCGCAGGTTCCGTACCGCGCGCGGGTCGATCGCCTCCAGCGTGTCGGCGTCCACTCCGTACCCCTGGTGGGGGACCGGCCAGGTCTCGGCCTGCGGGGCGGGCCCGCCGGTGCCGCCGGGCTGACGCGCGGCGGTGATCGTCACTCCCGTGATCATGGCGAGCAGGACGCAGACCAGGGCCAGCACGACCGACAGGATGCCGGGCGGACGCCACACGGCGAGGGTCACCACCGCCGCCACCGTCGCCAGGGACGCGACGACGGCCTTCGCCCGCGCATCGGGCTTCGGGAACGATCTCACCCGACAAGCATGGCCCAGCGCGTCCACCTGTCAACCGGCGGGATGAGACGGCTTCCCGTCACCGACGCTCCACTTCGGAGTCGCAGGTAGCGACGATCGAGAAAAAATCGTTACATCATCTGGTTGTTTGCCGTATCGATCCCCGTTTGGGGGCCACTAACGTGGGCGTCGATCCCTACAGTGACGAGGGTCGAGGTCTCCTCGACGGAACTGTTCCCCGACGGAAGGCAGCCTCATGCCCCGTGCAATCCGATCCCTGGCCGCAACCGGGATCGCCGGCGTCCTCCTCGCCGGACCGGCCGTCGCGCCCGCCGCGGCGGCGACTCCGCAACCACCCGCGCACGACAGGACCACCGCCGCCGAGGCGCGCCGGGTGGACCGCGTGCCGACGCCGAAGCTCGACTGGTACGCCTGCTACGACTACGCCGAGTGCGCCACGGTCCGGCTGCCGCTGGACTACGACAACCCGAAGGGCGCCACCACCGAGGTCGCCCTGCTGCGGGTCAAGGCCCGCGACCAGCAGCGCAAGGTCGGCAGCCTCTTCCTCAACCCGGGTGGCCCGGGTGGCTCCGGCACGAGCATCGCGCTCGCCGCGCCCTACTTCCTCGGCGACGACCTGCTCGACCGCTTCGACATCGTCGGCGTCGACCCGCGCGGCGTCGAGGCCAGTGACAACATCAAGTGTTTCCGCTCGGTGAAGGACCAGACCCGCGCGTACGCCGGGCTGAACGTCGCGTTCCCGTGGACCAAGGCGGAGGAGAAGGCGTACGTCGCGGCGTCCAAGGCGGTCGGCAAGGCGTGCTCCACCACCGGTAAGCCGCTCACCGGCGCGGCGTCCACCGCCGAGGTGGCCCGCGACATGGACGTGCTGCGCCGCGCCGTCGGCGACAAGTTGCTCAGCTACCTCGGCTTCAGCTACGGCACCGCGCTGGGCCAGTACTACGCCAACATGTTCCCGGACCGCTTCCGCGCGCTGGTCGTCGACGGCGTGCTCGACCCGAACGCCTGGATCGGCCAGGGCAGTGCCCGCAACCAGCTCCAGGAGACGCGGCTGCGCAGCGCCGACGGCGCGTACCGGGCGCTGCGCGAGATCCTGGCCCGGTGCGGCGAGGCCGGCGCCGAGCAGTGTGCGCTGGCTTCCACCGGCAACCCGCTGGCCGCGTACGACACGGTGGCGAAGCGGCTGCGCAAGAAGCCGGTGGTGATCGAGGACCCGGACTTCGGCTCGTTCACCGTCAGCTACGCCGACTTCGTCGGTGCCACGCTCGGTGCGCTCTACGACCCGTACGGCTGGCAGTCGGTGGTGGACCTGACCGTCCAGCTCCTGGCCCTGACCGACCCGGCCGCCGGCAAGGCCGCCACCGCCACGGTCCGCAAGGCACTCGCCGCCCGCGCCGCGCAGGCACGGCAACAGCGGGGGTACGACTTCCCGTACGACAACGGGCTGGAGACGTTCCTGACCGTCGACTGCACCGACGCGTACCACCCGAAGAGCGCCGACGCCTGGCCGGCGCTGTCGGCGAAGGAGGACAAGCGGGCGCCCTACTTCGGGCGGGCGTGGGCCTGGGGCACCTCGCCCTGTGCCCGCAACACCTGGACGGTGCGGGACGAGGACGCCTGGACCGGGCCGTTCAACCGGGTCACCGCCGCCCCGGTGCTGGTGGTCGGCAACTACTGGGATCCGGCGACCAACTACCAGGGGGCGGTCAGCTCGGCGAAGCTGCTGCCGAACAGCCGCCTGCTGAGCAGCGACAGCTGGGGCCACACCGCGTACGGCACCTCGGCGTGCGTGACCGGCCGGATCGACGCGTACCTGCTCACCGGCAAGCTGCCGGCCAAGGGCACGCTCTGCGTCGGTGACGCGCAGCCGTTCCAGGAGGACGCGGCGGCCGGCCGGGCGGACGCGTCGACCCCGGGCCCACCTCGGTCAGTAGGACTTGTCCTGGCCGAGGACGTGCTGGGCGACGAAGTTGAGGATCATCTCCCGGCTGACCGGGGCGATCCGGCCCGCCCGTACCGCGCCGAGCAGCGTCGCCACGCCGTACTCGGTGGTCATGCCGGCCCCGCCGAGCGCCTGGACGGCGGTGTCGACGGCGAGCGCTGCGGCCTCGCCTGCCGCGTACTTGGCCATGTTGCCGGAGATGCCGGCCTCCAGGTCGCGGCCCGCGTCGTAGAGCGTGGCCGCCTTGTGGATCATCAGCCGGGCCAGCTCGACCTGCACTGCGGCGTGCGCCAGCGGGTGCGAGACGCCCTGGTGGGAGCCGATCGAGCGTCCGCCCCACACCTTGCGGGTAGCGGTGTAGTCGCTTGCCCTCTCGATCGCGTACCGGCCGGTGCCGGCGCCCATCGCGGCAACAGTGATGCGCTCCGGGTTGAGCCCGGCGAACAGGGCGGGCAGCCCGGCGTCGAGCGACTCGCCGACGAGCGCGTCGGCGGGGAGCCGGACGTCGTCGAGGAAGAGCAGGAACTGGTTCTCCGGCGACAGGATCTCCATGTCCAGCTTGGACTTCTCCAGGCCGGGCGCGTCGGTCGGCACGATGAACAGCGCCGGCTTCAACTTCCCGGTGGACGCGTCCTCGGTACGAGCGACCACGAGGACGTGCCCGGCCTCGTCCACCCCGGAGATGTAGATCTTCCGGCCGCTGAGCAGCCAGTCGTCGCCGTCGCGGCGGGCCACTGTGGCGAGGCGGTGGAAGTTCGATCCGGCGTCCGGCTCGGTGATCGCGAAGACGATCTTCTGGGAGCCGTCGGCGAGGCCGGGGAGGTGCTTCTTGCGCTGCTCCTCCGTACCGTGCTTGTTGATGATCGTGGCGGCGATGGCGGGGGAGACCACCAGGAGCAGCAGCGGGCAGCCGGTCGCGGCCAGCTCCTCGCACACCAGCGCCAGCTCGGTGATGCCGCCGCCCCCGCCGCCGTACTCGGTGGGGATGTTCACGCCCAGGTAGCCCAGCCGCCCGGCCTCGTGCCACAGCTCGGTGGTGTGCTCGCCGGACCTGGCCTTCTCGACGAAGTAGGAGTGGCCGTACTTGCGGCCCAACGCCCGTACGGCGTCGCGGAGCTGGTCCTGCTCGGGGGTCAGGTCGAAGTTCACTGCGGGTCCTCCTCGGGGTCCACCACGGCAAGTACGGCACCCGTCTCGACCTGGCCGCCGGCCGGCACCGGCAGCTCCGTCACCACGCCGTCGGCGGGGGCGAGCACGGGATGTTCGAGCTTCATCGCTTCCAGCGTCAGCAGCAGGTCACCGGCAGCGACCCGCTGACCGACCTCGACGTGTACCCGGGTCACCGCGCCGGGCAGCGGCGCGAGCAGCGACCCGGCCGCCAGCTCCGCGGTGGGCAGGGGCAGGCGGGGCAGTTCGGTGAGGCTCGCCGCCCCGTCCGGGCCGTCCACGAAGACCGACGACCCCACCCGGTGTACGCGGAAGGCCCGCCGCACCCCGTCCACGTCGAGCACCACCCGGCCCGGGGTGGCAGTCACCAGCTCGACCACCGGCAGCTCGGTGTTAACAGAGGACCCTTCCTCTACCGGATCCGTTAGGAGGGGGCCCTTCCTTCCCCACTCGGCGAGGGCGCCGGTGCGGTCGAGCCGGTAGTGCACCTCGATCTCCTCGCCGTCGCCGACGGTGAACCGGGTGACCTGCGGGAAGGACGGCACGTTGCGCCAGCCCGACGGCAACCCGGCCAGCACCGGTGCGGCGGCCCGGCGCTCGGCGGCCCCGGACAGCGCCGCCGCCAGTGCCGCCACCGGAAGCTGCTCCGCCGGCAGCAGTGGCGCGAACACCTCCGGGTGCCGGTCCAGGAAGCCGGTGTCGAGGTCCACGGCGGTGAACTCCGCGCTGCGCAGTACACGGACCAGCAGGTCCCGGTTGGTGGCCACGCCGTGCAGTTCGGCGCGGGCCAGCGCGCCTGCGAGCGCGCGGGCCGCCTCGGTGCGGGTGGGCGCCCAGGCGACGAGCTTCGCCAGCATCGAGTCGTAGTGCACGCTCACCGTCGAGCCGTCCACGACGCCGGAGTCCAGGCGCAGTCCCCGGGCCGGGCCGAACTCGGCTGTCACCCCGGGGATCGCGAACCGGTGCAGCGTGCCGGTGGCCGGGCGGAAGCCCTGAGCCGGGTCCTCGGCGCACAGCCGTACCTCGATGGCGTGGCCGTCGGCCGGTGGCGTGGTGGTGACCGGCAGCGGCTCGCCCTCGGCGACGAGCAGTTGCAGCCGGACCAGGTCCAGCCCGGTGGTCAGCTCGGTGACCGGATGTTCCACCTGGAGGCGGGTGTTCATCTCCAGGAAGTGCACCTGCCCGTCCGGCGCCAGCAGGAACTCCACGGTTCCCGCGCCGACGTAGTCGACAGCCCGCCCGGCCGCCACCGCCGCCTCGTGCAGCTCCGCGCGCACGTCGTCGGGCAGCACACCCGGTGCCTCCTCGACGATCTTCTGGTGGCGGCGCTGGATCGAGCAGTCGCGTACCCCGAGGGCCACGACGGTGCCGTGGGTGTCGCCGAAGATCTGCACCTCGACGTGGCGTCCGCGTTCCACGTACCGCTCGATGAAGACGGTGCCGTCGCCGAACGCCGCCGCCGCCTCGCGGCGAGCGCCCGCGACGGCCTCGGCCAGCCCGGCCGCGTCGCGGACGATCCGCATGCCCCGGCCGCCGCCACCGGCGGCGGCCTTGACAAGCACCGGGAAGGCGGTGACCTCGGCCGGGTCGGTCCAGGTGGGCAGCATCGGCACGCCCGCGTCGGCGAGCAGCGCCTTGGCGGCCATCTTGTCGCCCATCGCGGCGATCGCCTTGGCCGACGGCCCGACCCAGGTCAGGCCCGCGTCGGTCACCGCCGCGGCGAACTCGGCGTTCTCGGCCAGGAAGCCGTAGCCGGGGTGGACGGCGTCCGCGCCGGAGCGCCGGGCCGCGTCCAGGATGGCGTCGATGCGCAGGTACGTCTCGGCCGGCGTGTTGCCCGGCAGCCGGACGGCCTGGTCGGCGTCGGCCACGAACGGCGCGTCGGCATCCGCGTCGGAGTGCACGGCGACGGTGGCCACGCCGAGGGCGCGGCAGGTGGCGAAGACCCGGCGGGCGATCTCGCCCCGGTTCGCAACCAGAAGTTTGTTGATCATCCGCGCTGAGCCTGCCTTTCGTTCGCGACTGCGGGACTCCGCTTCGCTGCGTTCCTCGCGCTCACAGGTCACATCCGGAAGACGCCGAAACCGTCGGCGCCCTTCACCGGTCCGTTGTGGATCGCCGACAGGCACAGCCCGAGGACGGTACGGGTGTCCCGGGGGTCGATCACCCCGTCGTCGTAGAGCCGCCCGGACAGGAACAGCGCCCCGGACTGCGACTCGATCTGCTGCTCGACCATCATCCGCATGGCGGCGTCGGTGTCCTCGTCGTACTCGCGTCCCCGGGCGGCGGCCGCCTGCCGGGCCACGATGGACAGCACACCGGCGAGCTGCGCCGGGCCCATCACCGCCGACTTCGCGTTCGGCCAGGTGAACAGGAACCGGGGCTCGTACGCCCGGCCGCACATGCCGTAGTTGCCGGCGCCGTAGGAGGCGCCCAGATTGACCGTCAGGTGCGGCACTTTCGAGTTCGACACCGCGTTGATCATCAGGGCGCCGTGCTTGATGATGCCGCGCTGCTCGTACTCGGTGCCGACCATGTAGCCGGTGGTGTTCTGGAGGAAGACCAGCGGTGTGTCAGCCGCGTTGGCGAGCTGGATGAACTGGGCCGCCTTCTGCGCCTCCTGGCTGAACAGCACGCCCCGGGCGTTCGCGAGTACGCCGACCGGGTAGCCGTGCAGCTCGCCCCAGCCGGTCACGAGCGCGGTGCCGTAGCCGGGCTTGAACTCGTCGAACGCGCTGTCGTCGAGCACCCGGGCCAGCACCTCGCGCGGGTCGAACGGCACCTTCAGGTCGGCGCTGGCGATGCCGAGCAACTCCTCCGGGTCGTACCGGGGTGGCAGCGGGTGGGGGTTGCGCGGCGGAGGGCCGTGCTTGCGCCAGTTGAGCCGGCGGACGCACTGCCGGGCCAGCCGGATGCCGTCGCGCTCGTCCTCGGCGAGGAAGTCGGCCAGGCCGGACGTGGTGGCGTGCATCGCCGCGCCGCCGAGCGACTCGTCGTCGGTGACCTCGCCGGTGGCCATCTTCACCAGCGGCGGTCCGGCCAGGTAGACCTGCGAACGGTCGCGGATCATGACGGTGTAGTCCGACATGCCCGGCACGTACGCGCCACCTGCTGTGGC
The DNA here is from genome assembly GCF_000717585.1 of Micromonospora globosa. Lineage (NCBI taxonomy): Bacteria > Bacillati > Actinomycetota > Actinomycetes > Micromonosporales > Micromonosporaceae > Micromonospora > Micromonospora globosa. The sequence goes on along the minus strand of NZ_JNZR01000029.1, from coordinate 69,012 downwards.
GTTGCCGAAGACCACGCTCACGGTCGGGATCCGCTGCGCGGACAGCCGGGTCAGGTCGCGGAACACCCGGCCGCCGGGAATGAAGATCTCCGCCTGGGTGGGCAGGTCCGCGCCGGCCGACTCGACCAGGTTCACCATCGGCAGCCGGTTGGCCGCAGCGATCTCACCCGCCCGCCGGGTCTTCGCCAGCGACCACGGGTTGATCGCGCCGCCGCGTACCGTCGGGTCGTTCGCCACGATCAGGCACTCGACGCCCTCGACCACGCCGATGCCCGTCACGGTGCTGGCGCCGACCGGGAAGTCGGTGCCGTACGCGGCCACCGACGACAGCTCAAGGAACGGGCTGTCCGGGTCGAGCAGCAGCTCGATCCGCTCCCGGGGGAGAAGCTTGCCGCGACCGTGGTGCCGGGTCACGTACTTCTCGCCGCCACCGCCCCGGGCCTGGTCGAGCGCCTCCTCCAGCTCCGCCAGGCGTTCCAGCAGCGCCTCCCGGTTGGCGGTGAAGGCGGGCGCGGACGGGTCGATGGTGCTCTGCAGGACAGTCGTGCTCATAGGCCCATGCCCTTCGCAATGATCTCGTTCATGATCTCGGTGGTACCGCCGCCGATGCCGAGCAGACGGGCGTCCCGGTAGTGCCGCTCCACCTCGGCGTCGCGCATGTAGCCGAAGCCGCCGTGCAGTTGCAGCGCCGCGTCGACCACCCAGTCGCAGGTGGCCACCGCCACGTTCTTCGCCATCGCCACCTCGGTCACCACCGGCTGCCCGGCGGCCACCCGCTCGGCGACGTCATGCACGTACGCCCGCGCCGCGTCGGTGCGGCTGTGCATCTCGGCCAGCTTGTGCCGGACGACCTGGCGCCCGACGAGCGGCCGGCCGAACGTCTGGCGGTCCCGGCACCACTGCACGGCCAGGTCCACGCAGCGCTGCGCGGTCGCGTACGCCTGGGTGGCGAGCGACAGCCGCTCGTTGGCGAACTGCTGCATGATGGCGAGGAAGCCGGTGTCCTCCGGGCCGACCCGGTTCGTCACCGGCACCCGCACGTCGACGAAGGACAGCTCGGCGGTGTCCGAGCAGTGCCAGCCCAGCTTCTCCAGCCGCCGCCCCACCGTGAACCCGGGCGTGCCCTTGTCGATGACCAGCAGGCTGACCGAGCCCGAACCGGGGAACTCGGTGCAGACAGCAGTGGTGACGAAGTCGGCGCGGACCCCGCTGGTGATGTACGTCTTGGACCCGTTGACGACGTAGTGGTCACCGTCGCGGACCGCGCAGGTGCGGATGCCCGCCACGTCCGAGCCGCCGTCCGGTTCGGTGATCGCCAGCGCGCCGATCATCGTCCCGGCGAGCGCGGGCCGGACGTACTTGTCGATCAGCCCTTCGTCCTGGGTCTCGACCATGTGCGGCAGCGCGATCCCGTGCGTGAACAACGCGGCGACCAGCCCGGACGACCCACCCGAGCGGATGATCTCCTCGGTGACCACCATCGAGTCGAGCAGGTCGCCGCCGCTGCCGCCGACCGACTCCGGGAAACCGATGCCGAGCAGGCCGATCTTGGCTGCGGTCTCGTGCAGCGACCGGGGCACCTCGCCCGCCCGCTCCCAGTCGGACAGGTGCGGCAGCACCTCCCGGGTCACGAACGAACGGGTCAGCTCGCGCAGTTGCCGGCGTTCCGGCGTGTCCACGATGGTCATGCGCGTGCCTCCGTCGGAAGATCGACCACTCGCGAGCGCAGCAGCTCGCCGAGTGCCTTGGCCTGGGGGTCGAACCGGGTGGACGCGGCCACGCCCTGCCCGAGCAGTCCCCGGATCACGAAGTTGACAGCGCGCAGGTTCGGCAGCTCGTACCGCTCGACGGCCAGCGCCGCCGTCTCCGGCAGCAGCTCGGCCAACCGCTCCACCGTCAGCCAGTCGCGCAGCCACGGCCAGGTCGCGTCGGTGCGGGCCCAGACGCCCAGGTTGGCGTCGCCACCCTTGTCGCCGGACCGCGCGCCGACCAGCTCACCGATCGGCCCTCGCCGGGTGGCGGGCAAGGAAGGGCCCCTTGTTAACGCCTCGTGTTGTACAGGGGCCCCCTGCAAACCGCCCGTCACCGTCGGCGGCGCGATCGCCACCCGCTCCCCGGAGGGCAGCACCGCGACGTGCTCGACAGCGTCCTGCGCGATCGTGTCGGCGGTGAACACCCCGTACGGCGTCGCGTCGCCGGGCAGCGTGGTCAGCGTGCAGCCCGGGTAGGAGGCCAGCGCCAGCTCCACCGCCGCCGCCGAGAACGCCCGCCCGGCCCGCGACTTGTCGCCGTCGCGCAGGTGTACGTGCAGCAGCGCGCTCGCCGCCTCGGTGTCGCCGGTGTCCGGGTGGTCGGTACGGGCCAGCGTGAACTCCAGCCCCTCCGTGCCGACCGACTCCTCGATCTGGCCCCGGACCAGCGCCGCCTTGGCCGGGATGTCCAGCCCGCACAGCACGAACGTCATCGAGTTGCGGAAGCCGCCCAGGTTGTTGACGCCCACCTTGAGCGTGTCCGGCGGCGGCGTGCCGCGCACCCCGGAGACGCGTACCCGGTCCGGACCCTCCTGCGCCAGCCGCACCGTGTCCAGCCGGGTCACCACGTCCGGCCCGAGGTAGTCCGGTCCGCCCACCTCGTACAGCAGCTGGGCGGTGACCGTCTCGACCGTGACCGCGCCGCCGGTGCCGGCGTGCTTGGTGAGCACCGACGAGCCGTCCGCGTGCAGTTCGGCGATCGGGAAGCCGGGCCGGTGCCCGCCGTCCGGCAACTCGGTGAAGAAGCTGAAGTTGCCGCCGGTGACCTGCGCGCCGCACTCGATCAGGTGTCCTGCGACGGTCGCGCCGGCCAGCGCGTCGAGGTCGTCGCGGGTCCACCCGAAGCGGGCGATCGCCGGGCCGACGGCCAGCGAGGCGTCGGTGACCCGCCCGGTGACCACCACGTCCGCGCCCGCGTCGAGGCAGGCCGCGATCCCGAACGCGCCCAGGTATGCGTTCGCGGTCAGCGCGTCCGGCCGCTGGATCGCGTCGCCCTCGACGTACCCGACCCGGACCTGGAGGCCGAGCCGGTCGCCGAGTGACCGGATCGCGTCGGCCAGCCCCGCCGGGTTGAGGCCGCCCGCGTTGGTGACCAGCGTGACGCCGCGCTCCAGCGCGGTGCCGAGCACGCCCTCCGCCTGGCGCAGGAACGTCCTGGCGTAGCCGAGCGACGGGTCGCGCATCCGGTCCCGGCCGAGGATGAGCATGGTCAGCTCGGCCAGGTAGTCACCGGTCAGCACGTCCAGTTCGCCGCCGTCGAGCATCTCCCGCCAGGCGGCGAAGCGGTCGCCGTAGAAGCCCGACGCGTTCCCGATCCGCAGCACGCTCATGAGGAGGTTCCGTTCGCCGGCTCGCGCTTGTCGCCGGGCGGCCCGGCGAACGCCTGGGCCACGTCCAGCCACTCGTCGGCCACCGGCCCGGTGGCGGTCAGGGCCAGGTCCGCGCGGTGCCGGCGCTGCGTGACGAGCAGGCAGAAGTCGAGCGCCGGGCCGGTCACCCGGTCGGCCGCGTCGGCCGGCCCGAACTCCCACACCTCGCCGTCCGCGGGCGCGGTCAGCTCGACCCGCACCGGCGCCGTGGGCACGTCGCGGCCGTGGGCGGAGAAGCCGTGCCCGAGGGTACGGAAGCCGAGGTGCGCGATGTGCCGCAGGCGCGCGGTCGGGGTACGGCTGACGCCCAGCGCGTCTGCTACGTCCTCGCCGTGCGCCCACGTCTCCATCAGCCGTGCCGTGACCATCGACGTGGGCGACATGCTGGTGCCGTACCAGGGGACCTTCTGCCCGGCCGGTACGGCGGCGAGCGCCCCGGCGAGCGCCGACCGGCCGGCACGCCACCGGGCCAGCAGCGCGGGCGGTGGCGCCAGGAAGGACTCGGCACCGTCCTCGACCAGGCGCGACGGGTCCGGTGCGGCCATCACCGAGGCGAAGAACGCGGACTCGTCGGTGGCCGCCAGGTAGGCGACGTGGTCGGTCCATGCCAGGTGCGCGACCTGGTGCGCGACGGTCCAGCCCGGGGCCGGTGTCGGCCGCTCCCATCCTTCCGGCGGCAGGTCCGCGACGAGCGCGTCGAGCTGTTCGGACTCGGCGGCCAGATCCGCGAGCAGGGCTGTCAGGTCGACCATTGTGCCTCCGGGCGGGGGTGGGGCGTCAGGGGATCAGTGCCGCTCGCTCTCGGGGGTGAGCAGCGCGGCGAGCTGGCGTTTCCAGGTGTGCAGCAGGGCGGCGCGGCGGGGCGAGTCGTCGCTGAGCAGGTTGGCCACGCCGAGGCCGCGGAGCAGGTCGAGGGTGGCCTGCACCGACTCGCGTACGCCCGGCTTGCGCTCGTCCACACCGAGCAGCTCGACGGTGAGCCGGTGCATCTCGCGGCCGATCCGCGCCTCCAGCGGCACCAGCGCGGCGCGCAGCTCGGCGTCGGTACGCGCGGCCACCCACAGTTCCAGCGCGGCCACGAACAGCGGGCCGGTGAACGAGGCGGCGAGCAGGTCGACCACGCCGTCGAGCCGCTTCGGGCCGACCGGCAGGTGCGCCGCCTCGGCGCGCAGCTCGGCCGCCCGGCGCTCGGTCAGGTGCGTGACGGCGGCGGTCACCAGGGCGGCCTTGGTGGGGTAGTGGTGCAGCTGGGCGCCCCGGGAGACGCCGGCGTGGGCTGCCACCACTGTCGTCGTGGTGCCGGACCAGCCGTGCTCCACCAGGCACTCGACAGTCGCCTCCAGCAGCCGGGCCTGGGTGGCACGGCTGCGCTCCTGCTGCGGAACTCGGCTCGACACGCAGACAGCGTGCCCCGCCCAAAACAAACAGTCAAGCCTGACTTTTTCTGAAAGGAGGGGGCCCTTGTTAACGCCTGCGGTAGAGGAAGGGCCCCTTGTTAACGCCTCAGCGGCCGTCGCGCGGAGCGAAGACCGTGAGGGCGTCGGCGTCGGAGTGGCGGGAGCGGACGTACTCGTCGGCCCAGGCCGCCGCATCAGGGAACGTGGACTCGGCGGCGACCCGGGCGCAGGCGGCGTCCACGTCGAAGCGGGTCCGGCGCAACTGCACGCCCGGGCCGAGCAGCGCCCACCAGGCACCGGCGCCCCCGTACGGCATGCCGACGCTGCCCGGGTTCACCACCAGGCGGCGATCGGCCAGCCGGGTGAACGGCATGTGCGTGTGCCCGCAGACCACCGTGCCGACCTCGGCCGGCAGGCCGGCGAAGACCTCGGCCCAGCGGTCGAGCCGCGAGTCCACGAGCACGACCTCCTCGTCGTCGCGCGGGGTGGCGTGGCAGAACAGCACGTCGCCCAGACCGGTGACCGGCAGCGTGACGTACGGCGGCAGCGCCGCCAGCCGGGCCACCTGGTCGTCGCGGAGCTGCCCGGCGGCCCAGTTCGAGACGGCGATCGGGGAGGACCTGCCGGCCCGCGCCTGCACCAGCTCCCGGTCGGCGTTCCCGCCGACCCAGCAGGCCCGGTCACCGAGCGCGGCCAGCCGGTCCAGCACCTCGACCGGCTGCGGACCGGCCGCCAGGTCACCGGTGAGGACGATCAGGTCGGCGGCTGCCACGTCCGGCTCGGCCAGCACTGCTTCCAGCGCGGGCAGCACACCGTGGATGTCGGAGAGGACGGCGACGCGATCAGGCATCTTCCCAGCCTGGCGACATCGTTGCGGGAGCACCAAGCGATTCTGCGGCGGGCAGAGACGGCGCCGGCCACCCCGCGCCCTGACGGCACCGGCCCACTCAGAGGCGGCAACGGCCCCGGCTTGGGCAGAGACGGCATCGGCCCGGCCTGCGCAGAAGACGGCAGCAGAGGACGGCATCGGCCCGGCTCCGCGCGGTGGCGGGCCGGGCCGGGAAGCCGGTACGGAGGGTCAGACCCGCGCGCGGCGAGCCAGGCGCTCCGGGTCGAGGATGATGATGCTCTTGCCGTCCAGCCGCAGCCAGCCGCGCGAGGCGAAGTCGGCCAGCGCCTTGTTGACGGTCTCCCGGGAGGCGCCGACGAGCTGGGCGATCTCCTCCTGGGTGAGGTCGTGCGTCACGCGCAGCACGCCGCCGTCGCGGGTGCCGAACCGGCCGGCCATCTGGAGCAGGTTCTTGGCGACCCGGCCCGGTACGTCGGTGAAGATCAGGTCGGCGAGCGAGTCGTTGGTCCGGCGCAGCCGGCGGGCCAGCACCCGCAGCAGCTGCTCGGCGATCTCGGGCCGGTTGTTCAGCCACGGCCGCAGCGCCTGCTTGCGCAGCCGGACCAGGCGGGTGTCGGTGACCGCCGTGGCGGTCGCCGTACGCGGACCGGGGTCGAAGAGCGACAGCTCACCGACCATGTCCGACGGGCCCATCACGGCGATCAGGTTCTGCCGGCCGTCCGCCGCGCGGCGACCCACCTTGATCTTGCCGGACAGGAGGATGTAGAGACTGTCGCCGGGCTCGCCCTCGTTGAACACGATCTCGCCCTTGCGGACCTCGATCGTCTCCATCTCCTTGGCGAGCGCCTCGGCAGCCTCCGGGTCGACACCCTGGAAGATCCCGCTGCGGGCCAGTACCTCGTCCATCGCGCACCTCCGCCTGCGCGTGCCGTCCGTCGGCCGGGTCTGCCGTCCGCTGATCCCTCGCGCGCCGCCAGTCTAGGCGCACATGAGCAGGAATCAGAGGTGCACCCCTGGAATCTTGATCGTTGGGCGTAACCCACCCGACCTGGGGAGCGGCTAAGATCCCGCCCCCGGCACGGGCCGGCGCCACCCGTTCCCACCTGTGATCGTAGGGTGACCGGCGTGCTGTGTGAGCCGTTCCTGACCAGCCGGTCCGAATCCGGGTGGGACATCCCGATGCTGGCCTGGCGGGCCGAGGCCCCGCTGCTGGCGGTCGGCTCCGCGCCGCTGGGCGGGGGGATCGGCGTCCGCCGGTGGGTGCTGAACGCGACGGTGCCCATGTCGTACGACCGGGACGACCCCGCCGCGCACCTGGCCGAGCTGGCGCACGGCCTCGACCTGGACGGCCCCGGGGTCGGGCTGCTGACCGGCGTGGACGTGAGCGAGGTGGTCCGCCGCACGGACGGCGGCGTCCGCGTCTGGGCGACTGTCGGCCTGGGCACGCCGGTCTGGGCCGCCGCCCCCGAGCCGGCCACCGTCGCACCCGAGCCGTCCGCCGTGCCCGAGCCGGCGCCGTCGGCCGCGAGCGAGCCGGCCCGGCCCGCGCAGCACGTCGGCACCGTCAACATCGTCGTGTACGTCCCGGTGCGGCTCGGCGACGCCGCACTGGTCAACGCCGTGGCCACCGCCACCGAGGCGAAGGCCCAGGCGATCTGGGAACTCGGACTGCCCGCGACGGGCACCCCCACCGACGCGGTGACGGTGCTCTGCCCGGCCGACGGCGATCCGGCCCCGTACGGCGGTCCCCGGTCGTCCTGGGGCGCACCGCTGGCCCGGGCCGTGCACGCCGCCGTCCGCTCCGGCGGTGCCGGGACCGTGGTGCCCTGGTCCGACCGGCGGGCGGGCTGACGTGGGCCCGGCACACGCGACACGCCGGGTTTTCCGACCGATCGGCCCTCGTCGCGGCGTTCCGGGGACGGTAGCGTCGCCGACGATGTACGCTTCCGCCCGCTCTGTGCCCCGTACCCTCCGCGCCGCCGTCGCCGGACCGCCAGCCGCCGTGCCCGGCCCGCGTCGTGCGGTGCTCGGCCGACGCCTGGCCGCGTTCGCCGCGCTCGTCGCCGTCCTGTTCGTCGCCGGCTGCGGCGGCGACGCTGGCGGGTCCGGCGGCGACCCCCGGTGGCAGACGGGACAGGGCGGCGGATCGACCGGCTCGGCCGGGCCGGCTACCGGTGACCAGCCGGCCGCGCCTGATGCGTCGAAGGAGCCGTCGATCTCGCTCACCGCGACCGGTGACGTGATCATGGGCAACGCGCCGGACCGGCTGCCCCCCAACGGCGGCAAGGGCTTCTTCGACGACGTGAAGTCGGCGCTCAAGGGCGACCTGGTGATGGGCAACCTGGAGGAGCCGCTCACCGACGACACCGGCGCCGGCAAATGCGGCCCGGAGCCGAAGAACTGCTACCAGTTCCGCGCGCCGCCCGGCTACGCCGCGCACCTGCGCTCGGCCGGGTTCCAGTTGCTCAACCAGGCCAACAACCACGGCTACGACTACGGCCGCCAGGGCTACGAGAACACCCAGTCGGCGCTGGAGGCGCACGGGCTCAAGCACACTGGCGCGCCGGGTGAGATCACCGTGGTGGACGTCAAGGGCATCAAGGTCGCCGTGGTGGGCTTCTCGTCGTACCCCTGGTCCAACAGCCTGGTCGACCTGAACGCCGCCAAGCAGGTGGTCGAGATGGCCAAGGAGCAGGCCCAGATCGTGGTGGTGCAGGTGCACATGGGCGCCGAGGGGGCGGACAAGACCCGGGTGAAGCCGGGCACCGAGATGTTCTTCGGCGAGAACCGCGGCGACCCGATCCGCTTCTCCCGGACCGTCATCGACGCCGGCGCCGACCTGGTCATCGGGCACGGCCCGCACGTGCTGCGCGGGATGGAGTTCTACAAGGGGCGGCTGATCGCGTACAGCCTCGGCAACTTCGCCGGTGGCGGGAAGTCGCTGAACAGCTCCGGCCGGCTCGGCTGGGGCGGCGTGCTCAAGGTGTCGCTCACCGCCGACGGGAAGTTCGCCGGTGGCACGTTCACCTCCACCGTGATGAACGGTGTGGGCCGTCCCTCGGTGGACCGGCAGAACCGCGGCCTCGGACTGGTCCGTGACCTGAACCGGTCCGACTTCCCGGACACCGGCGCGAAGCTCGACGGGACCGGCAAGATCACCGCACCGGCGGGTGGCTGAGCGCACGCCCGCCGCGCCGAGCCGCCGGAGCGTCGGCCCCGCGACGTAGGCTGGCCGACGTGACCACGCGCTCCCCCGAGACCGACCTCGGCCGTACGCGCCGCGCCCGGCGCATCGGCCGCGTGCTGACCGAGACGCACCCCGACGCGCACTGTGAACTCGACCACGCCAACGCGCTGGAGCTCGCAGTGGCGACGATCCTGTCCGCCCAGTGCACCGACAAGAAGGTCAACGAGGTCACGCCGAAGCTGTTCGCCCGCTACCGCACCGCCGCCGACTACGCCGCGGCGGACCGCGCCGAGCTGGAGGAGCTGATCCGGCCCACCGGGTTCTACCGCAACAAGACCAGCTCCCTGATCAACCTCGGGCGGGCGCTCTGCGAGCGGTACGACGGCGAGGTGCCCGGGCGGCTCGACGACCTGGTGACCCTGCCGGGGATCGGCCGCAAGACCGCCAACGTCATCCTCGGCAACGCCTTCGGCGTCCCCGGCATCACCGTCGACACCCACTTCCAGCGGCTGGTGCACCGGTGGCAGCTCACCACCGAGACCGATCCGGTGAAGATCGAGCACGCGATCGGCGCGCTCTACCCCAAGCGCGACTGGACGATGCTGTCGCACCGGGTCATCTTCCACGGCCGCCGGGTCTGCCACGCCCGCAAGCCTGCCTGCGGCGCGTGCACGCTGGCGAAGCTGTGTCCCGCGTACGGCACCGGGCCGACCGAGCCGGCCGCCGCGGCCAGGCTGCTCAAGGGCCCCCGCGCCCGTGACCTGGCGGTGGCCGTCGGCCTCGATCCCGACCTGGTGCCGCAGCAGGCGGCAGCGGCGGACGTGCCGTGATGCGCCGGCTCGCGTACCTTCTCGTCCCGCTGCTGCTGGCGACGGCGGGCTGCACCGCCACGACCGAGGAGCCGGAACGTCCGGCGCCGGCGACCCGGGCCGAGCGCCCCTCGCCGTTCGCCGACTGCGCCCCGCTGACCGTCGCGCCCGCCGCCGCGTCCCCGACGTCCGCCGGGAAGGCCGCGTCCCCGACGCTTGCAGGGAAGGCCGGTGACCAGCTCCCCGACCTGACGCTCAACTGCTTCACCGGCGGCGCGCCGGTGAACCTGCGCGACGTCAAGGGCCCGGCGGTGATCAACGTGTGGGCGTCCTGGTGTCCGCCGTGCCGCAAGGAACTGCCCGCGTTCCAGCGGCTCAGCGAGCGGGCCGACGGCCGGTTCCAGGTGATCGGCGTGAACAGCCGGGACAGCCGCGGCGGCGCGCAGTCCATCGGCGAGGACTACGGCGTCGACTTCCCGATGCTGCTCGACCAGGGCGACGCGTTCCAGCGCGCGCTGGAACGCAACGCGTTCCCGCTCACAGTGCTCGTCGACGCCGACGGGCGGATCCGGCACACCGACGCGACCGGCGCGCTCGACGACGCCCGCCTCGCCGCGCTGCTCGAACGTCACCTCGGGGTGCGGGTATGACCCGACGGCCGCCGCTGTGGTTCGACCCGCTGCTGGGCCGGCTCGGCACCGCGCGGGCGGAGGACTTCACCCGCATCGTCACGCCGTCCAGCGGCGGCCGGGAGAGCGCCGTACTGGTGCTGCTCGGCGAGGAGCCCGGCGCCGGGCCGGACGTGCTCGTCCTCCAGCGCGCCGCGACGCTGCGCAACCACGCCGGGCAGCCGGCCTTCCCGGGCGGGGCGGCCGACCCGGAGGACGCCGACGCCCGCGCCACCGCGCTGCGCGAGGCGAACGAGGAGGTCGGCCTCGACCCCGGCAGCGTCACAGTGCTCGCCGAGCTGCCCCGGCTCTGGATCCCGGTCAGCGACTTCGTGGTCACCCCGGTGCTCGCCTGGTGGCACGACCCGCACCCGGTGCACCCGCGCGAGCCGGCCGAGGTCGCGCACGTGGCCCGGCTGCCGGTCACCGAGCTGGTCGACCCGGACAACCGCATGCGGGTACGCCACCCGAGCGGCTGGATCGGTCCCGCCTTCTCCGCACGCGGCATGCTCGTCTGGGGCTTCACCGCAGGCGTGATCGACCGGCTGCTGGAGATGGGCGGCTGGTCCCGGCCCTGGCCGCACTCGCGTGTGGTGGACCTGCCGCCCGTGGACGCCACGCCCGCTCCGTCGGCGGGCACCGAGGCGGCCGACGAGAGCCCGGTGCGGTGATCACCCGTACGCATCCCCGGGTCACGTTCCGCGAGCGCTGAGCCGAGCACGGGCCCCGTGCCCGTACCCTTGGGGCGTGTCCGCCGTGGATCTCGTCCTTCTTCTGCTCATGCTCGTGTTCGCGATCAGCGGATACCGTCAGGGTTTCGTCATCGGGGCCCTGTCGTTCTCCGGCTTCTTCCTCGGAGCGCTGCTCGGCCTCCAGGTCGGGCCGCTGATCGCGCAGCAGTTCGCGGCGAGCGGCACACGTGTGCTGATCTCCCTGGTGGCGATCTTCGGGCTCGCGGTGCTGGGGCAGGCGCTGGCGGGCTGGCTCGGCTCGAACCTGCGGGCCGCCATCACCGGCCCGGCCGGCCGGAAGATCGACGACGTCGGCGGCGCGTTCATCTCGGTCATCGCGGTCATGCTCGTGGCGTGGCTGGTCGCCGTGCCGCTCGGCTCCTCCTCGGTGCCGTGGCTGGCCTCCTCGGTCCGCAACAGCGCGCTGCTCACCGTCGTCGACCAGGTGCTGCCGGACAAGGCGCAGGACCTGTCCACAGCGCTACGCGACACGGTCGACACCAACGGCTTCCCGGACGTGTTCGGCGACCTCGCGCCGACCCGGGCCCGGCAGGTGGCACCGCCCGACCCGGCGCTCGCCAACTCCCAGGTGGTGCAGAACAGCAGGCGGTCGGTGGTGAAGGTGCTCGGCTCCGCGCCGAGCTGCTCGCGCCGCATCGAGGGCTCCGGTTTCGTGTACGCCGACGACCGGGTGATGACCAACGCGCACGTGGTGGCCGGCACCCGCTCGGTGGCTGTGGAACTGCGCGGCGAGCGGTACGACGGCGAGGTCGTCGTCTACGACCCGGACCGGGACCTGGCGGTGCTCTACGTACCCGGGCTGCCCGGCCCGTCGCTGCGCTTCGCCGCCGGCCCGGCCGCCACCGGCGCTGACGCGATCGTGCTCGGCTTCCCGCTCGACGGCCCGTACGACGCCCGCCCGGCCCGGATCCGGGACGTCGACCGGATCACCGGCCCGGACATCTACTCGGCCGGTGACGTCAACCGGGAGATCTACACGATCCGGGCGCTGGTGCGCAGCGGCAACTCCGGCGGCCCGCTGGTCTCCTCGAACGGTCTGGTGCTCGGCGTGATCTTCGCGGCGGCGGCGGACGACCCGAACACCGGTTTCGCGGTGACCGCCGCCGAGGCGCGACCGGTGGCGCTCGCGGGCGCGGAGCGTACCCGGGGAGTGGCGACCGGCGACTGCACCTGAGCCGGCCGGCGGCGCTCAGCCACCCGCCGGCGCTCCCGCCGGTGTCGCCTCGTCGCCCGAGCGGGACAGCGGCAGCCGGGCGCGGCCCCAGGTGAGCGTGCGGTCGAGTACCGCCCGCGCCATGATCGCCACGCAGGCACCGCCGTTGAGGAACGAGGCGACCACGTCGCTCGGGTGGTGCATGCCCCGGTACATCCGGGTGAGCGCCACGCCGATCGGCACCAGCACCAGCAGCGTCCACCAGCCGACCTTGGCCGGGGTGCTGCGCGCCCGCAGCGCCAGCAGCACCGCGAGACCGACGTAGAGCGCCGTGGCCGCCGAGGTGTGCCCGGACGGGAAGCTGGACGTGGGCGGGGAGGCGTCCATGTGCGCGACGGCCGGGCGGTTCCGGTCGATGGCCATGGTGGTGAACAGGAAGATCAGCGCCTGCGCGGTCACCGCCGCGCACAGGAACAGCGGCTCCCGCCAGCGGTGCAGCACCAGCCGCAGCACCAGCGCCGCCAGCACCGTCACCACGACGATCATCTGGGTGCTGGCCAGCGTGCTGAACACCAGCGAGACGTCGTTCCACCCCGGCGTCCGGTCGCCGGCCAGCTCACGGTTGACCGTGTCCTCCACGGTGAACGGCCAGGTACGGGCCAGCACCCGGGTCACCAGCAGGCCCAGGCCCACCATCAGCGCGAAGAGCAGGGCCAGCGGCAGCAGGACACGCCTGGTGACTCGGATCACGACATCGGACATGGGCACGCCTGTACCCCGGCGCGGGTCCGGTTACGCCCGGTCGCCCTCCGGCCGCTGGTCGGCCAGCTCCGGCTCGACCCCCTCACGGAGCGCACGGGCGGACGGCCGCCCGGATCCGCTGCGCCAGGTGGCGAAGCCGGCCGCTGTCGCGGCCACCACCGCCGCCCCGAGCACCCAGCCGCCCACCACGTCGCTGGTCCAGTGCACGCCCAGCGCGATCCGGCTGAGCCCGGTCACCACTGCGACCAGCACGGCGGCGGTCCACAGCGCGACCCGGCCCCGGCGGCTGTCCCGCACGAACGGCAGGAACACCAGCAGCAGCACACCCGCCGCCAGCGTGGCGTTGAGCGCGTGACCGGACGGAAACGAGTAACCGGCGGCCCGGGCCACCGGGTCGAGCAGATCCGGCCGGTCCCGGCCGACGAGCAGCTTGAGCAGCGCGCCGAGCAGCCCGCCGGCGGCCATTGTGACGACCACCCAGATCGCGAGCCGGGGCGCGCCGCGCCGGACCAGCCAGACCACCACCACGACCGCGGCCACCCGCAGCGGCCCGGGCCCGAACACGTGCGTCCAGACCGTCATCACACCGACCCAGGCGGAATGGTCCTGTGCGTACCCGTGGAACGCGTCGGCGATCGAGGCGTCCAGCCGCAGCAGAGGCGGCCACGCGCCGAGCACCAGCAGCGCGATCAGGGCGAACGGCACCAGCACCAGGAACGCCGCGACCGCGGCCAGGGTGAGCCGCAGGCCCAGCGAGTGCTCGGGGTCGAGGCGGCGGCTCCGCCACGACCGCTGCCGCGTGACAGTGGCCCTGGTGGTGTCCATGGGGCTCTCCCTACCCATCCGAGGGCGGGATCAGACCGGTTCAGCGACGGGTCTGCCGGAACCGGCGAACCATCAACGCGGTGCCGGTGACGAGTGCGACGAACAGGGCCAGGCCGGTCCAGAGCCGTTCCGGGGCGGAGGCGTCCGTCTGGCCCGCCGGCCGGGCGTTCCAGCCCTCCGAGGAACGCCCCAGCGGGTCACCGCCCCGGCCCGCCGCGGCGGCCCGGGTGTCCCGCGTGTCGCCGGGCGCCGGCCCGAAGCCCACCACGCCGGGGGAGCCGTTGTCGTCGAGCGGGTTGTGGCCCACCGCCGGGACGTCGGCGGTGAGCGCGGCCACCGGATCGACAAGGCCGTAGCCGAACCGGTCGTCCCGGCCGGTCGGGCCGAGATCCCGGGCGGTGGCGATCAGCCGGTTCACCACGTCCCCGGCTGACATCTTCGGATACCGCGCGCGGACCAGGGCAGCTGTCGCAGCGACGAGCGGCGCGGCGAAGCTCGTACCCTGCACCCGCCAGTAGCCCTCCGGCCGGGCGCCGTAGAGCCCGGTGGCCGGGGCGCTGAGCACCGTCTCATGACCCGTGATCGAGCCGGACCAGAGGTTCTCGCTGGTCCGCTCCAGCCCGGCGACCGCGAGCACACCCGGTTCCCGGGCCGGGTACCAGACCTCGGTGGTCGTCGAGGTGGCCAGATTGCCGGTGCAGGCCACCACCACCACGTCCCGGGCGAACGCGTAGTCGAGCGCCGCGGCCAGGGCCGGGTTGTCGCTGCTGCCGCCGAGCGACAGGTTGACCACCTGGGCGCCGTTGTCGACCGCCCAGCGCACCGCCTTGGCGATGATCAGCGCGTCGTCGTAGCGGTTCTCGGCGTCGAGGACCCGGACCGGAAGGATCTTGGCGTCCGGCGCGAGCCCCAGCACGCCCCGGTCGTCGTCGGCCCGCCCGGCGATCAGCCCGGCCACCGTGGTGCCGTGCCCCACCGGGTCCGGGCCGTCCGAGCCGTCCGGCGTCACCAGATCGAGGCCGGGAAGCACCTGGCCCGCCAGGTCGGGGTGGGTGCCGTCCACACCGGAGTCGATCACCGCGACCACCACGCCGCGCCCGGTCGAGGTGCGCCACGCGGTCTTCGCCCGCAACTCCTCCAGCTGCCACTGCTCGTCGCGTACCTGATCGGTGCGCAGCAGGCGGTCGGGGGACACCCAGGGACGCGCCACTGTGGCCGGGGCGGCGGGCGCGGCGTGGGCCGGCGGCGCCAGCGGACCGGCGACGGTGGCCAGCGCCGACACGGCGGCGAGCAGCGCGCGTCCGGCGCGACGCCGGGGCGGCCCACCGGGCGGTCCCTGCCGATCCCCTGTCACATTCCCCAGCCGTTCGGTCGCGTCAGACACATGCTGCACGGAGATTACCGGTTGTCCCGACCGTCACGGGGCAACTCCGCGAGGCGGATCACCCGGGCGGGAGATGCGCCAACTGCACCAGGCGCACCCCCTCCCGGCGCGTGACCAGACGCGCCCGCCCCGGGGGCAGCGGCCCGGCCTTGACCTGACCGACGAGCGCGCCCTCCTCCGGGCCGCCCGACATCACCAGCCCCGCCGTGGACAGCTCGCGCAGCCGCTGCACGATCGGCTCGTACGCGGTCCGCCCGGCACCGCCGGTACGCCGCGCCAGCACCAGGTGCAGCCCGACGTCCCGCGCGTGCGGCAGATGCTCCTCCAACGCCCGCAACGGGTTCGTCGGCCCGCCTGCCACCAGGTCGTAGTCGTCGACGAGCACGAACAGTTCCGGTCCCTGCCACCACGACCGGCTGCGCAGCTGCGCCGGGGTCACCTCCGGCCCCGGCTGCCGCCCCTGGAGATAGCCGGCGGCCGACTCGATCAGCTCGGCGGTGTGCGGCGCCGCGGTCCCGTACCCGATCAGGTGCGGCGTCTCGATCACGCCCATCAGGCTGCGCCGGTAGTCCACGAGCATCACCCGGGCCTGCTCCGGGGTGAACCGGTTGACGATCGAGGTGGCCAGCGCCCGCAGGAACGACGACTTGCCGCACTCGGCGTCGCCGAAGACCAGGAAGTTCGGCTCGGTGGCGAAGTCCAGCACCACCTGGGACAGGTCCGCCTCGGCCACGCCGATCGGGAACGCCAGCCCGCTCGTCGCGCTCTGGTCCAGCTCGGCGTACGGCAGCACCGGCGGAAGCAGCCGCACCCGGGGCGCCGGCGGACCGGTCCACGCGCCGGCGACCGCCTTGACCATGTCGGCGGTCTCCGTGCCCAGTGCCTCGACGCGGGGTTCGGCGGTGAGGAAGTGCAGTCCTCCCGCCGTGATGCCGCGTCCCGGGCGCTCCTCCGGCACGGTTGCCGCCAGCGCGCGCTTGACCACCACCGAGTCGGCCGGGTCGCCGAGACGCAACTCCAGCCGGGAGCCGAACAGGTCACGGATCGCCGGGCGGAAGTCCGACCAGCGCAGCGCGCTCGCCACCACGTGCACCCCGTACGCCAGGCCCCGGGTGGCGAGTTCGGTGACCAGCGGTTCCAGATCCTCGTACTCGCCGCGCAGCGTGTTCCAGCCGTCCACCACAAGGAACACGTCCCCGAACGGGTCCGGCGCGCCCGCCGCCCGCCGCCGTCGCCACGCGGCCATCGACTCCACACCGGCCTCGGCGAAACGCCGCTCCCGCTCGGCCAGCAGGCCGGCGACCTCGCCGACGGTACGGCGCACCGCGGTGCCGTCGGTCCGCCCGCTGACACCGCCCACGTGCGGCAGGTCGCGCAGCGTGCCCAGCGTCCCGCTGCCGAAGTCGAGGCAGTAGACCTGCACCTCGGCCGGGGTGTGGGTGAGCGCGAGCGCGCAGACCAGGGTGCGCAGCAGGCTGGACCGGCCGCTGCGGGTGGTGCCGACCACAGCGACGTGCCCGGCCGCGCCGTCCAGCGCCAGCCAGAGCAGGTCACGCCGCTGCTCGAACGGCTTGTCCACCACCGCCACCGGCACCTGGAGCGCCCCGTGCAGCTCCGGATTCGCCACCGTGAGCCCGCGTACCGGGTCGGCGCCGACCGGGCCGAGCAGCTCGTCCAGGGCGGGCGAGGCGTCCAGCGGTGGCAGCCACACCTGATGCGCCGGTGGGCCCTGCCCGGTCAGCCGGTCCACGAGCAGGTCCAGCAACGTCTCGCCGCTGTCGTCCTCGGCGGGCGGGGCGACGGGCGCGGGCGGCTCGGGCACCGGGACCACGTGGGTGGAGAACGCGAGCACACGCGCCTCACCGGCGCCGGACGCGCCCGCCCCGCCGCCGCGGCGGCGGACCGCGCCGGAGACGTACGCGGCCTTGAACCGGACCAGCGGATCGGTGCCCGAGCGCAGGTAACCGTGCCCCGGGCTGCGCGGCAGCTCGTGCGCGTCCGGCACGCCCAGCACCGTCCGGGACTCCAGCGCCGAGAACGTCCGCAAACCGATCCGGTACGACAGGTGCGTGTCCAGCCCGCGCAGCCGCCCCTCCTCCAGCCGCTGGCTCGCAAGCAGCAGGTGCACCCCGAGCGACCGGCCCAGCCGGCCGATCTGCACGAACAGGTCGATGAAGTCGGGCTTGGCGGACAGCAGCTCGGAGAACTCGTCGCAGATCAGCAGCAGCGACGGCAGCGGGGCCAGCGGCGAACCGGCCGCCCGGGCCCGCTCGTAGTCGCGCACGCTCGCGAAGTTGCCGGCCCGGCGCAGCAGCTCCTGCCGGCGCATCAGCTCCCCGTTGATCGCGTCCACCATCCGGTCCACCAGCGGCAGCGCGTCGGCCAGGTTGGTGATCACGGCGGCGGTGTGCGGCAGCCGCTCGAACGGCGCGAACGTGGCGCCGCCCTTGAAGTCGACTAGGACGAAGTTGAGCTGTTCCGAGCTGTGCGTGGCGGCCAGCCCGAGCACGAGCGTGCGCAGCAGCTCCGACTTGCCCGAGCCGGTCGCGCCGATCAGCAGGCCGTGCGGGCCCATGCCGTCCTGCGCCGACTCCTTCAGGTCGAGGTCGATCGCCCCGCCGTCGGCGCCCACGCCGATCGGCACCCGCAGCCGGTCCCGCGCGGCCCGGGGCGCCCAGCCCTGCTCGGCGGTGAAGCTCTCCGGGTCGCCGAGACCCAGCAGCTCGGGCAGACCCAGCTCGGCGCCGGGCGGCGCGTCCGGTCCGCGTACCGTGCCGGCCAGCCGCAGCGGCGCGAGCCGCCGGGCCACCGCCTCGGCGTCGGCGGGCGCCAGCGCGTCGGCGGCGCCCACTTCGGCGTGCCCCTCCGCGGAGTGCGAGTGCAGCCGGCCGTCGACCAGGTCGAGCAGGAGCGCGTACCGGTCGAGCAGCCGGGGCGGCGGAGTGTCCAGGTCGAGCACTGTGACCGCGTCGATGCCGCCGTCACCGGCCAGGTCGGTCGCGCCGGTCAGGTCACCGCCGTCGAGCACCACCACGACGTGCGGCCCGTCGGTGGCGGTGCCGTGCGGGCTGAACCGGGACCGGGCGCCGAGCACGTCGTCGAGCAGCCGTTCCAGGTCGGCGGCGGAGCTGGTGACCAGCCGCACCGGGCCCAGCGCGTCGGTGCGCGCCGGATGGTGGGCGTGCGGCAGCCACTTCACCCACTCCCAGGCGGTCCGGCGTTCCGGCCCGGCGCAGACCGCGATCAGCAGCTCGTCCGGCGCGTGGAAGACGGCGAGCTGGGTGAGCACCGCCCGGGCCAGCGCCTGCGCGGCGGGCGAGCCGGCGCCGCGTACCGGGCCGGCCGGGCCGCGCACGAAGACCCGGGCGAAACTGCGCAGCGACAGCGCCACCGGCAGGTCCGGCACCACCGAGTACGCGTCCAGGAAGCGCCGCAGCGCCCCGGCCGTCATCGGCTCCAGCTCCTCCAGCGGGCGGGTGATCGGCGGGACCAGCGGGGTGGCGAGCGTCTGCGGGCCCACACCGACCCGGACCACGGCGAAGTCCGGGTCGCCCGGCCGGCGCTCCCACACCCGGTGACTGTCGACTGTCGACCAGAGCCGCCCCGGCTCCGGATGGCGGTAGGACAGCCCGGCCCGCTGGGCGCCGGCGGTCTCCCGCACCCGGCGCCGGAGCGTGGCGAGGTGGCGCAGGTACTCCCGGCGGGCGGCCATCAGCTCGGACTTCTTCGGCCCGGCGCTGCCCCAGGTGGTGACCAGCATCGCCAGCGAGGAGAGGCCGAACATGCCGCCCACCACGTACGAGTACGCACCGCCGCCGCGGCCGAACATCATCGCCATGGCCACCGTCCCGCCGAGCATCGGCAGCACCATCAGCGCCTGCTGCCAGCGCCCACCGGTCGCGGCGGGGATCTCCGGCGGCGCCTCGACGGGCAGCTCACCGACCGGGATCTCCGGTGCCGGGCGGCGTGGCGGCCGCTTGATGACGACAGTGGACACTCACCCTCCCCGGAAGTGGCTCTGGGTAACCCGAGCCTGGCTCATCGTAGGTAAAGTCCTCTCGTCCGTCAGCCCACTCCCTCCGCTCGATATGGAGATGCCTCGATGACAAGCGGGCTCGCCCGGGTCACGATCAGCGCGCCCAGGCGGCGGGTCGACGTGGCCCTCCCGGAGCAGGTGCCCCTGGCCGAGCTGTTGCCCGAGGTGCTCCGGCACGCCGGTGAGGGGCTGGCCGACGACGGGGAACGGCACGGCGGGTGGGTGCTGCGCCGGACCGACGGGGCGGTGCTCGCCACCGCCCAGGCGCTGCTGCCGCAAGGAGTGCGCGACGGCGAGGTGCTGCACCTGGTGCCGGCCCGCGCGCAGTGGCCCGAACTGGAGTACGACGACGTGGTCGAGGCGATCGTGGACGGCGCCCGGCGCCGGGGTGCCGCCTGGTCGGGCCGGGCCACCCGGGCCGCGGCGCTCGCCGGTGCCGCCGTACCCCTGGCGGTCGGCCTGGTCGCCGTGGTCGCGGGCGGGCCGGGCGCGCGCGGCTGGCCGGTCGCCGCGGCGGTCGCCCTGATCCTGGTGCTCACCGCCACCGCGGCGTCCCGGGCGTACGGGGACGGCCCGGTCGGCGCCACGCTCGGCGGGTACGCGCTGCCCTGGGCCGCGGCGGCCGGTGCGCTGGCGGTCACCTCGGGCGACCCGGTCGGCCCGATCCCCGGCCTGCGCTGGGTCGGCGCCCCCGAACTGCTGGTCGGCTCGGTGGCGCTGCTGCTGGTGGCGGTGCTCGGCCTGCTCGGCGTGGCCAGCCGGTCCCGCGTCTCCGTGGCCGGGGTGACCGTCGGCGTGGCAGGCGTGGCGGCCGCGCTCGGCGGGCTGCTGCTCGACCCGGACGGCACCGCCGCGGTCCTGCTCGCCGTGCTGGTGTTCGCGCTCGGCGGGCTGCCGTTGCTGGCCATCCGGGTCGGCAAGCTGCCGCTGCCGCCGCTCACCCTGCCCAGCCCGGCCGGCACCCGGGACCTGCCGGACCGGGGCCGGGTGCACGCGGCGGTGGCCCGCGCCGAGGAGGTGCTCACCGGGATGCTGCTCGGCCACGCGGTGCTCGCGGTCGGCGCGGTCGCGGTGCTCGTCTCCGTCGGCCGGACCGCCGGGCTGCTGCTCGCCGCCGTCGCCTGCGGGGTGCTGCTGCTGCGCTCCCGCCTGTTCGTGGCGGTACGGCACCGGGTGCCCGCTGTCGTCGCCGGGCTGGCCGGGTTCGCCCTGCTCGGCGTGGTGCTGGCGGAGCGGGCCGGTCCCGGTGGCCGCCTGGCGCTGACAGTGGGCGGGCTGGCCCTGGCACTCACGGCCGTCACCGCCGGCGCCACGTACGCCCGGCGCCCGGTCTCCCCGTACCTCGGCCGGCTGGCCGACCTGACCGACACCGCGCTCGTGGTCGCGGTCGTGCCGGTGGCCTGCGCGGTGCTCGACCTCTACGACCGGGCCCGCGACCTGCTCGCCTGAACACGCGCAAGGCCCGGGTCGCGAAGCGCGACCCGGGCCTCCGGCGAAAGCGTGAGCGTCAGTGCAGCGTCTCGCCGCGCTCCTCGGCCTCCTTGGCGCGCCGGTACGACGCGGCGATCTCCGCCTCGGCCTCGACCCGGCCCACCCAGGTCGCGCCCTCGACCGACTTGCCCGGCTCCAGGTCCTTGTAGACCTCGAAGAAGTGCTGGATCTCCAGCCGGTCGAACTCGCCCAGGTGGTGGATGTCGCGCAGGTGCTCCTGACGCGGGTCCTCGTAGGGCACGCAGAGGACCTTGTCGTCGCCGCCCTTCTCGTCCGTCATCCGGAACATGCCGATGGTGCGGCAGCGGATCAGGCAGCCCGGGAACGTCGGCTCCGGCACCAGCACCAGCGCGTCCAGCGGGTCGCCGTCCTCGCCCAGGGTGCCCTCGATGAACCCGTAGTCGGCCGGGTACTGCGTGGAGGTGAAGAGGGTGCGGTCCAGCCGGATGCGGCCGGTCGCGTGGTCTACCTCGTACTTGTTCCGGTGACCCTTGGGGATCTCAACCGTGACGTCGAAATCCATCTTCCACGCTCCCTCGTTTGCCCACGCTGGCTAACGGCAACCAGCGGCTCACCCCCGGCGCGGGGTGAACGCCCCCCGTCGGCTCCGGCCGCCGCATAGTGTTCGGACCGAAGTAGTGTCGCCCAAGGCGATTTCGAGCGGGGAGGAGGGGGCCGTGGGGAGGGAAGATTCACACTACCGCCCCGAGAGGGTTGACGGGCGCGGGTCCGCCGGTTCCGGTTCCGGCGGGGCCACCGGGCGGGTGTCCGTCCCTGGTGCGAACGTCCCCCATCGTCCGGCTCCGGCCACCGGGTCCGCCCGCGTCGGCCCGCCGCACCACGGCTCCGGCCCGGCGAGCGGCTCGGCCCGCGTCGGCCCGTCCCACGACCCGACGGCTCCGCTGAACTGGCCCGGCGCGCCGGACTCGATCCCGGTCAGCCCGCCGGTCCCGCCGGTCGGCGCCGCGCCGCCCGTACCCTCAGGGCCGCCCCCGGGCCGGCCGCGACGCGGCCGGCGGCTCGTCGCGGCGCTCGCCTGCGTGCTCGTGCTGGCCCTGGCGGTGGCCGGGCTCGCCGTGCTGCGCCCCGGCCCGGTCGCCGGGTGGCTGGGCGACGACGACAGCACGGGTACGGCGGTCGCCGCGCCGCCCGAGCCCTCCCCGCAGGCCGTGCTGGCCGGGCCGGACGGCAACGCCCCGCTGCCCACCGAGGCCGGTATCCGATCCGCGCTGGACCCGCTGGTCCGCGCCGCCGCGCTCGGCGACCGGGTGCACGTGTCGGTGGCCGACGTGAGCACCGGCCAGGCGCTCTACGGCACCGGCCAGGACACGCCCACCGTGCCCGCCTCGGTGACCAAGCTGGCGACCGGCGTGGCGGTGCTCGCCGCACGCGGCCCGGCCTACCGGATCCCGACCCGCGCGGTGGCCGGGGCGAACCCGGGCGAGGTGGTCCTGGTCGGCGGCGGTGACCCCACGCTCGCCGTGGACAAGAACGGCTTCTACCCGGGCGCGGCCCGGCTGGACGACCTCGCCGCCCAGGTGCGCGACGCGCTCGGTGGCACCGCGCCGACCAAGGTGATCGTCGACTCGTCGCTGTTCAGCGGCCCGGTCTTCGAGCCCGGCTGGGACGCCGACATCCCCACCGGCGGTTTCGGCGCGGCGATCACCGCGTTGATGACCGACGGCGCCCGGAAGAACGCGGCTGAGGCGCGGCGTACCGCCGAGCAGACCAATCACGCCGCCGAGCGGGTGCCGCAGCCCGACCTGACCGCCGGCCGGCAGTTCGCCAAGCTGCTCGGCCTGACCGGCGGCGCCGCCCAGGTGACCCGGGGCACCGCGCCGGGCGCGTCCGGCGCCACGGGTACGGCCCCCGGCGCCGAGCTCGGAAAGGTCGAATCACTGCCGATGATCCGGCTGGTCGACATCATGATCAGCGACAGCGACAACGTGATCGCCGAGGCGATGGCCCGCCAGGTGGCGCTCGCCAAGGGCAAGCCCGGCTCGTTCGCCGGCGGCGCGGCCGCCACCGACCAGGTGCTCGGCGAGCTGGGCCTGCCCGCCGGCGAGATCAGCCTGGCCGACGGCAGCGGGCTGTCCCGCACCAACCGGATCAGCCCCTCGCTGCTCACCGACCTGATCACGCTCGCCGGCAACGGCAGCCACCCCGAACTCGCCGCGATCTTCGGCGGACTGCCGGTCGGCGGCTGGTCCGGCACGCTCGACGAGCGCTACCGCGCGGCGGCGACCCGCGCCGGAGCGGGTGTCGTCCGGGCCAAGACCGGCACGCTGAGCGGCGTCAACGCGATCGCCGGCACGGTGACCACAGCCGACGGCCGGCTGCTCACGTTCGCCGTGCTCACCGACCGGACCCAGGGCTCGCTGGACGACACCCGGGCGGCGCTGGACCGGATCAGCTCCGCGCTGGCCGGGTGCGGCTGCCGCTGACCGACGGGCGTCGATAGGCCGGCGCGAGCCCGGGTGGGGGTGTTCCGGCGCGGGTACGGTGGGTTCATGGCGCAGTTCGTGGACTGGGATCTGGCCGCCGCGACAGCGGGGGCGCTGAGCAAGTCGGGCCCCCGGGTGTCGTACGCCGAGGCCACCGACGTGGTCGGCGACCTGCGCCGGCTGACCGAGGAGGCGGCCGGTCACGTCGCCGACTACACCGGCCTGCGTGCGCAGGTCGCGCACCCGCCGGTACGCGTGGTCGACCGCCGGGACTGGGCGGCGGCGAACATCGCCGGGCTGCGTGAGGTGGTCTCCCCGCTGGTCGAGCGTCTCTCCGGGGACAAGCGGCCGGGCGCGCTCACCGAGGCGATCGGCTCCCGGGTCACGGGTGTGCAGGCCGGCACCGTGCTGGCTTACCTCTCCGGCCGCGTGCTCGGCCAGTACGAGGTCTTCGCCGGCGACCCCGGCCAGCTGCTGCTGGTGGCCCCGAACATCCTGGAGGTCGAGCGGAAGCTCGGCGCCGACTCGCGTGACTTCCGGCTCTGGGTGTGCCTGCACGAGGTGACCCACCGCACCCAGTTCACCGCCGTGCCGTGGATGCGCGCGTACTTCCTCGGCGAGGTGCAGGCGTTCGTGGACGCCTCCCAGGGCGGCGAGCACCTGCTGGAACGGCTCCGCCGCGGCGTGGCGACGCTCTCCGACGCGGTCAAGGACCCGGAGAGCCGGGCCAGCGTGCTGGACATCGTGCAGACCCCGGCGCAGCGCGCGGTGCTGGACCGGCTGACCGCGCTGATGACACTGCTGGAGGGCCACGCCGAGTTCGTGATGGACGGCGTCGGCCCGCAGGTCATCCCCAGCGTCGAGTCGATCCGGGCGGCGTTCAACCGCCGCCGCGAGTCCGGCAACCCGCTGGAGAAGGCGATCCGGCGGCTGCTCGGCATCGAGGTCAAGATGCGCCAGTACGCCGAGGGCCGCAAGTTCGTGCACGGCGTCGTCGACCGGGTGGGCATGCAGGGCTTCAACAAGATCTTCTCGTCCCCGCTGACGCTGCCCCGCCTGGACGAGCTGGGCGACCCGGACGCCTGGGTGTCACGCGTACACGGGCCCGCCGGTGCCACCCCGCCAGTCGGCTGATCCGGCCGGTTCGGCTGGTCCGCTCGGTCCGGCTTCTTCCGCGGGCCGGGCGGATTCCGGCGCCCGGTCGCGCCGCTCGCCGTCGCCCGCTCCCGCCGTCGCCGCCGTGCGGCTCGCCGTCCGCCGGGTGCTGACCGGCCTGCCCGGCGGCGGCCCGGTGCTGGTGGCCTGCTCCGGCGGGGCCGACTCGCTCGCGCTCGCCGCCGCCACCGCGTTCGTGGCCCCCCGGCTCGGACGGCAGGCCGGCCTGGTGACGGTCGACCACGGCCTGCAAGCCGGGTCGGCGGAACGGGCCGAGGCGGTCGCCGACTGGGCCCGCGCCGAAGGGCTCGACCCGGTCGAGGTGCTTCCGGTACGCGTGGACGGCCGGCCCGGCGGTCCGGAGGCGGCCGCCCGCGAGGCCCGGTACGAGGCGCTGATCGCGGCCGCCCACCGGTTCGACGCAGTCGGTGTGCTGCTCGGGCACACGCGCGACGAGCAGGCCGAGACAGTCCTGCTGGCGCTGGCCCGGGGCGCCGGACCGCGCGGGCTGTCCGGGATGCCGGAGCGGCGCGACGTCGACGGGGTACCCCTGCTGCGCCCACTGCTCGACGTCCCGCGCGCCGACACCCGGGCCGCCTGCGAAGCGCTCGGGCTCGACCCATGGGCGGACCCGCACAACGCCGACCCCGCGTACGCCCGGGCGCGGGTCCGGACCGACGCGCTGCCGGCACTCGTCGACGCGCTCGGGCCGGGAGTGGTGGCGAACCTGGCCCGGACCGCCGGACTGCTCGCGGCCGACAACGCCGCGCTCGACGCGCTCGCCGACGCCGCGCTCGCCGACGCCCGGACCAGGGAGGGCGGGCTGTCCGTAGCCGGGCTCGCCGAGTTGCCGGCCGCCGTCCGTACCCGGGTGCTGCACACCTGGGCCCGCGAGCTGGGCGCCGCGCCGGCCGCGCTGTCCCACAGGCACGTGGCCGCGCTGGACGCCCTGGTCACGGCGTGGCGCGGACAGGGCCCGGTGCACCTACCCGGCAACCACCAGGTACGCCGCCACGCGGGTCACCTCCTGCCCTGACCCGAGCGGACGGCCCCCCCTTGCCCCCGTTGATCAAGGCTTTTTGGTCACGTTCCGGCCCTCCCCAGCCCGCAAACTCCTTGATCACCGCTCCAGAGGCGCCGGCGGTGTGGGCGGGTCAGGTGGTCTGGCGGTCTCGGAAGGTGGTGCGGTAGGCGAGCGGGGTGGTGCCCACCCGGCGGGTGAAGTGGTGCCGCAGCGCTGCCGCGTCGCCGAAACCGGCCTGCTCGGCGACGCCCTCCACGCTCAGTGACGTGTCCTCCAGCAGGTGCCGGGCCAGCAGCACCCGCTGGTTGGTCACCCAGTCGTGCGGGGTGGTGCCGGTCTCGGCGCGGAACCTGCGGGCGAACGTACGTGGGGCCATCCCGGCGCGCGCCGCCAGCTCGTCCACTGTCACCTGTCGCCGCAGGTGTCCCATCAACCATTCCAGCACCGGTTCCAGCGTGGGTGCCTCCGGCGCCTTGGGGATCGGCGCCTCGACGTACTGCGACTGGCCGCCGTCGCGGTGCGGCGGCACCACCATCCGGCGGGCCAGCCGGGTCGCCACCGCGGAGCCGTGCTCCTGGCGTACCAGATGCAGGCAGGCGTCGATGCCGGCGGCGGTGCCTGCGCTGGTGAGCAGCCGGTCGTCCTGCACGTAGAGCGAGTCGCACTGGACCCGGGCGGCCGGGAAGCGCTGCTGGAGTTCGTCGGTGTACCGCCAGTGGGTGGTGCAGTCGCGCCCGTCTAGTACGCCCGCCTCGCCGAGGACGAACGCGCCGGCGCAGACGCTGAGCAGCCAGGCGCCCCGGTCGGCGGCGCGGCGCAGCGCGGCGAGCACCGGCTCGGGGACCGGGGTGCCGTCGGCGTGCGCGGGGACCGCCACCAGGTCGGCGTCCTCGACCGGGCCCAAGCCGGCGGTGGGGGTGAGCAGGAACCCGGAGCGGCTGCGGACCGCGCCGCCGTCGGCGGTGCAGACGTCGAACCGGTATCCGGGGAAGCCGTCGGCGGTGCGGTCGGTGCCGAAGACCTCGGCGAGCACGCCGAGTTCGAAGGCGGCGACGTGGTCCATGGCGATGACGGCGACCGAGCGGAGCATGTGACGAGGGTAACCCGACAGGTGGCAGGAAATCGATGCCCGATGACATTCCTGCCACTGTCCGGATCGGTCGGTGGCCCGCAGAATCAATGGTGTCCGGTGCGCACCGGCGGCGAAAACAGTCTCAACCATGCGAAAGCGAGCGCCGCCATGACCGTTCTGCTGCTCCTGCTCTTCCTGCTCCTTCTCGTCGGCGCCAGCGCCTTCGGGTTCACCGCCGACACCCGCGACTCGGCCGACTGGAAGCCGAGCGACGACGGGCAGCGCTGGCGCTCCCGTACCTGCTGAGGTGATTTATTCAGTTCGCGCCGAAAATCCCCGGCGGGACCGCGCCAAAAGGGGCGGCCCCGCCGACGGCGGCGCGGGGGCGTACGGCAGGCTAGGAGCATGGCTGACGGCTCCTGGTACGACGCCGACATCGACCACGTGATCATCTCGGAGGCGCAGATCCGCGACAAGACCGCGGAGCTGGCCAAGCAGGTCTCGGCGGACTACGCCCACGTCGAGGACGGCCTGCTGCTCGTGTGTGTGCTCAAGGGAGCGGTCATGTTCATGGCCGACTTCGCCCGTGCGCTGGGCCGCCAGGGCCCGCCCGCCGAGCTGGAGTTCATGGCCGTCTCGTCCTACGGCCAGGGCACCACCTCGTCCGGCGTGGTCCGCATCCTCAAGGACCTGGACCGGGACATCGCCGGCCGCCACGTGGTGGTCGTCGAGGACATCGTCGACTCCGGCCTGACGCTGTCCTGGCTGCTGCGCTACCTGGAGTCGCGCTCCGCGGCGAGCGTCGAGGTGGTCGCGCTGTTCCGCAAGCCGGACGCGGTCAAGGTGCAGGTCCCGGTCAAGTACGTCGGGTTCGACATCCCCACCGAGTTCGTCGTGGGCTACGGGCTCGACTTCGGCGAGCGGTACCGCGAGGTGCCCTACGTCGGGGTGCTCAAGCCCGAGGTGTACGCGCGGGCCTGAGGCTTTGCCGAGCCCTTCGTCAGCTGACATTCAGCGGGCTCTCAGTCTTCCGGTCTACGGTAGGGACCGGTGACGTGGAGGCACCCTCCACGCCCGGCCCCTCGAACCGCGTGACCGTGCGGTGTGGGCGGGCCGGGTGGGAGCTCCCCGCCACGCCGGCTCAAACCCGGGTTCGCCCTACGCGTAAGTGCCGGGCTCGCAAGCTCACTCGTCGCGCGTACGGTGTACCGTCGAATGACCGTGGTGCGGCAGTTTGCGTGCCCCGGGGGTCGGGCCGGCCCGCACGGCGGCCCCGGCCGCCGCTCAAGGCGGCGACACCATTCAGACGGTCAGGACGTCGATCAGGAGGATGCGGGCGCCTCGGCACCCGACTACAGCATGGAACGTACGCGTTTCTTCCGCCGACCGGTGGTCTGGATCATCCTGGTCATCCTCGGCGCCGTTGTGCTCAGTCAACTGTTCACCGC
This sequence comes from Micromonospora globosa, assembly GCF_000717585.1. Taxonomy (NCBI): domain Bacteria; kingdom Bacillati; phylum Actinomycetota; class Actinomycetes; order Micromonosporales; family Micromonosporaceae; genus Micromonospora; species Micromonospora globosa. The sequence goes on along the minus strand of NZ_JNZR01000029.1, from coordinate 41,155 downwards.
TGGTCCCAGCTACCACCGGGTGGACACGTCCGTCGCGCTCGACCAGCTCAACAAGGGTGGCATCGAGAAGGTCGTCTTCCAGGACAAGGAGCAGACGCTCCAGCTCGACCTGAAGGACAAGGCCAAGTTCGACGGCGACACCACCACTGACAAGATCGAGGCGCAGTTCCCGTACGAGGTCGGCGGCCAGGTCTGGAACCAGGTACGCGAGGCCGAGGCGGCGGACCGCATCACCGGCCCGGTCGACACCAAGGTGTCGTCGGACAGCATCTGGGTCAGCCTGCTGGTCAACCTGCTTCCCATCGCGTTGCTCGTGCTCCTGCTGCTGTTCTTCATGTCGCAGATGCAGGGCGGCGGCTCCCGGGTGCTCAACTTCGGCAAGTCCAAGGCGAAGATGATCACCAAGGACACGCCGAAGACCACCTTCGCTGATGTCGCGGGTGCGGACGAGGCCGTCGAGGAACTGCACGAGATCAAGGACTTCCTGCAGAACCCGGCGAAATACCAGGCCCTGGGCGCCAAGATCCCGAAGGGCGTGCTGCTGTTCGGCCCGCCCGGTACCGGTAAGACGCTGCTGGCCCGCGCGGTCGCCGGCGAGGCCGGGGTGCCCTTCTACTCCATCTCCGGCTCCGACTTCGTCGAGATGTTCGTCGGTGTCGGCGCCAGCCGCGTCCGCGACCTGTTCGAGCAGGCCAAGTCGAACGCCCCGGCGATCGTCTTCGTCGACGAGATCGACGCGGTCGGCCGCCACCGTGGCGCCGGCATGGGCGGCGGTCACGACGAGCGGGAGCAGACGCTCAACCAGCTGCTTGTCGAGATGGACGGCTTCGACACCAAGGGCGGCGTCATCCTGATCGCCGCCACCAACCGTCCGGACATCCTCGACCCGGCGCTGCTGCGCCCGGGCCGGTTCGACAGGCAGATCCCGGTCGACGCCCCCGACATGGAGGGCCGCAAGGCCATCCTGCGGGTGCACGCCAAGGGCAAGCCGTTCACGCCCGACGTCGACCTCGACGCGGTCGCCCGGCGTACCCCGGGCTTCAGCGGCGCCGACCTGGCCAACGTGATCAACGAGGCCGCGCTGCTCACCGCTCGTAAGGAGCAGCGGGCGATCACCAACGACTCCCTGGAGGAGTCGATCGACCGGGTGATCGCCGGCCCGCAGCGCCGGACCCGGGTGATGAGCGACCAGGAGAAGAAGATCACCGCGTACCACGAGGGTGGGCACGCGCTGGTCGCCTGGGCGCTGCCGCACGCCGCGCCGGTGCACAAGGTGACCATCCTGTCCCGGGGTCGCTCGCTGGGTCACACGCTCGTCCTCCCGACGGAGGACAAGTACACCCAGACCCGGGCCGAGATGATCGACACCCTGGCGTACGCGCTGGGTGGCCGGGCGGCCGAGGAACTGGTCTTCCACGAGCCGACCACCGGCGCCGGCAACGACATCGAGAAGGCCACGCAGCTGGCCCGCGCGATGATCACGCAGTACGGCATGAGCTCCAAGCTCGGTGCGATCAAGTACGGCACCAGCGGCGACGAGCCGTTCCTCGGCCGCAACATGGGCCACGAGCGGGACTACTCCGACGCGGTGGCCGCCGAGATCGACGGCGAGATGCGCGCGCTGATCGAGCTGGCCCACGACGAGGCCTGGGAGATCCTGGTGGAATACCGGGACGTCCTGGACAACATGGTCCTGGAGCTGATGGAGAAGGAGACGCTCTCCACCGCCGACATGGCCCGGATCTGCGCGCGGGTGGTCAAGCGCCCGCCGATGGCGCCGTACCACGGCTTCGGCAAGCGTCTGCCCTCCACCGAGCCGCCGGTGCTCACGCCGGCCGAGAAGGAGGCGCTGGCGGCGCAGTCCCGCGCCGACGCCGCCGCCTCGATCGGTGGTTCCAGCAACAACTCGGACGGTACGCACTGAACAGCGATCCGACGACGGCCGGCTCCCACCACAGGGAGTCGGCCGTCTCCGCGACCGAGCCCGACGGGGACGACGCGCTCGACTACGTGGCCGCGCGCCTGATCAGCGGCAAGCTCACCGGTGGCCCGGTGGAGGACAGCGTCGACCTCGCCCGGATCGAGAAGGCGGTCCGCGAGATCCTCATCGCTGTCGGCGAGGACCCGGACCGTGACGGCCTCCAGCAGACGCCCGCCCGGGTCGCCCGCGCGTACGCCGAACTCTTCGCCGGCCTGCGGGTCGACCCCGCGCAGGTGCTCCGCACCACGTTCGAGGCCAACCACGAGGAGCTGGTGCTCGTCCGGGACATCGACGTGATGAGCCTCTGCGAGCACCACCTGCTGCCGTTCCGGGGCAGCGCGCACATCGGCTACATCCCCGGCCCGGACGGCCGGATCACCGGCCTGTCCAAGCTGGCCCGGCTGGTCGAGGTGTTCGCCCGCCGGCCGCAGGTGCAGGAGCGGCTGACCTCGCAGATCGCCGACCTGCTGATGTCCAGCCTCGCCCCGCGCGGCGTGATCGTGGTGCTGGAGTGCGAGCACATGTGCATGGCGATGCGCGGCATCCAGAAGTCCGGCGCGAAGACCATCACGTCCGCCGTGCGCGGCGGCCTCCAGAACGACGCGAAGTCGCGGGCCGAGGCGATGGCGCTGATCATGGCCCGCTGACTCCCGACCGACATCGACGGCCGCGTACTCCCGCCCGGGAGGGCGCGGCCGTCGTCAGTCGGGCAGCATGGCGAGCAGCAGGCCGGCGGCGGTGAGCACCGCCGGGACCAGACAGACCAGGGCGCCGAAGCGGGGTGTCCGGTCCACCCGGTCGGTGGGCCGCGGGCGGAAGACACGCCCCACCGCGAGCCAGCCCAGCATGAACGCGACAGCCGGCAGCGGCAGCCCCACGAGCAGCGCCAGCACCGTCACCGGCCCCGGACCGGCGACCGCGTACAGCAGCAACTGGAGCAGCGGCACCACGAGCGCCAGCGGCCCGTACACCAGCAGGTTGCGCGGCCGGGCCGGCCACCGGGCCAGCCGCGGCAGGCCACGCGCGCTCAGCGTGTCGTCCGCCGCGTCCGCCCAGTCCCCGGCCGCGCGCAGCACCGCCAGCACCGCCGACGGCCCACCCGCCATCGACCGGGCCGCCTCGGTCACCTCCGGCGGCGTCGGGACCAGCGACATCGCCGGTACGCCCAGATCACGCAGCCGGGACTGCTGCGGCGCCAGTCGTTCGCGTACCGCTGTCAGCTCCTCGCGGGCCGCGGCCACCGACCGTGCCTGCTCCCCGGCAGCGGTGGCCGCCGCCCGGCGTACGCCGTCGAGCGCCCGCGCGGCAGCGACGTACTCCGCCCAGGCCGACTCGGCGGGGTCCGCCACGGTGGTCGGGCCACCCGAGCGGGGCCCCGGTACGGCCGTGCCGGTCTCGCTCATGCCGCCCCCTCCCCGGCGCGGTCAGTCGCCCGCGGGTCCGGCTCGACCCGCGCGGTCGCCACTTCGGCCGTGCCGAACGGCACGAAGACCGTGCCCTGCTCGTCCGGGCCGTCCCAGAGCACCGCGCGTCCCGGCCGGGGCCGCCACCAGACCGGGCGGTCGAAGAGCTGCTCCAGCCGGCCGCCCGGAACGTCGGTGACCGCCACGGCGGTGAGCTTGTCCACCTCGCCCTCCGGGCCGAGCAGTCCGGCCAGCGGAGCCGGTGTCCGCCACCAGCCGAGCAGGTGCCGGCCGGCGGGCGGACCTTCCAGCAGCAGCGTCCGCAGCAGGTCGGGCGGCAGCTCGGTGGCGTCCGGCACGTCCAGCCCGAACACCACCAGGTAGCCCGGCTCATCCGACTCCATGGCGGTCCGCAACCCGGCCGCGTCGACGGTCTCCACCCGGTGGCGTCCGGCCAGCTCGGCGGCGAGCACCCCGGCAGGCTCGGCCGAGCCGTTCGCCAGCGGCGCCAGCACGAACCGGGCCGCGCCCGGATGCGCTGCCGCCGCGCTGCGTACCGCCGTGACCAGCAGCCGCTCGGCCTCCTCGTCCCGCCCCAGGACAGCCAGGTTCCGCCCCGCGCCCGGCCCCAGCGGCACCGTCACAGTGGACCGCCGCACGTCCACCGCCCGGCCCAGCAACGCGGCGGGCGCGTGGGCCCGGCCGGCGAGCGCGGCCCGGTGCCGCGGATCGTTGGCGAGCAGCGGGCGGGCGTACCCGGCGAAGACCACAGGCGGCGTCGCCGACTCGCCCCGCGCCTCCCAGAGCCGTCGCCGCAGGTCGGTCAGGACCGCGGGATCCTCGTACGGATCCGGGAAACGGATCATCCGCTCGTGCCCCCGGGTCGCGCCGCGCGGACCGCCCAGGCCACCCGCCGTGTTCACCACCGCGCTGCCCACCGGCAGACCGGCCGCCGAGTCATTCGCCGGTTCCAGCACCGCCGAGCCGCCGGGCAGCGCCACCCGCACCGGGAACTGGCCGAGCAGCGGGTCACGCGGACCGCCGATACCCAGGTCACCCTCGCCGGCCAGCACCAGGTGTATCCCGTACGACCGGCCGGCGCGGGCGAGCGCGTCCAGCCGGGCCAGCAGGTCGGCGGCGAGCCGGTCCCGCTCGCGCAGCGCCAGCGGGAAGTTGTCGACCACGCAGACGATGCGTGGGAGCGGCTGGTGCTGGCGCAGCTCGGCGTAGCGCTGCCCACCGGCCCGCCGGGACGCCTCCTCGCGGCGGCGCAGCTCCGCCTCCAGCTCGCCGAACAGGTCGGCCACGTACTCCCGGTCGGCCGCCATCCCGGTGGCGCGCACCTGCGGCACCCAGGAACGGTCCCGCTCGGTCTGGAGGAACTCCACGAACGACTCGCCGTCGGCCAGGTCGGCGAGGTAGAGCGCCAGCTCGTCCGGGCCGTACCGGGCGGCGAGGCCGAACAGTGCGTCGGTCAGGAACGCCGACCGGCCCGCCTGACCCCGGCCGCTCACCAGCCAGTGCGGCGTCAGCTCGGTGAAGCCCAGGCTGACCGGGCGCCCGGCGGCGTCACCCACAGTGGTGCTCAGTCCGTCGGCCGAGCCGGCCGTCCAGAAGCCGTCGGCTGGCAGCAGGTCACGCAGCGAGAGGCGGGAGCCGTCCTCGATCTGCCGGGCCAACCGCGCGCACACGTCCGCGACCAGATCGGCGGGCGGATCCTCGTCGAGGAACACGGGCGAGTTCAAGCCGACCGGCGGCTCGGCGCCGGGACTGCTGAAGCCGGCGCCGGGCGGGTCGCCGACCAGCGCGTACGCGGTGCGGACCGTGACCGGGGTGGCGCGCGGCAGCGGACTGCCGTCCGGCCAGCCGGCGAGCACCAGATGCAGCCCGGCGCGCGGCCCGCCCTCGGCCAGTCCGGCGAGCCGGTCCAGGTCGGCGGTAGTCGTACCGTCGGGCAGCGCGGCCACCACGAGCAGCAGCGTCCGGTCGTGCCCGCGCTGCCGGGCCGTTCCGGCCGCCACCCACTGCTCCGCCTCGGCCAGCACCGCACGCATCCCGGCGAGGTCGGTGGCGGGCGGTGGCAGCAGGCCGGCGTCGGCGAGCGGCGCGTACCCGGCGAACGTCGCACCGGAACCGTCGTCGACCGCGCGGGCCAGCAGCGCGCCCGCCGGGGTCGCGGCGAACACGCGCAGCAGCAGCGCGCGGAGCAGCCCGGCCACCCGGGCGTCGGAGGCGTCGGCGTCGAGGCTCACATGGCCGCTGCCGAGCAACGGCACCAGCGCGGGGAAGCGGGCGTCGTCGAGCGGCGCCGCGGTGCCCACCCGGACCAGCGGCGGCAGGCCGTCACCGGGAGGCGTCGTCGCGCTCAGCGACTCCAGCGGCCCGCCGGCCCAACCCGGCGCAGCTACTTCTGCAGCCGCCCGCAGGCGCTCGGCCAGCTCGTACTGCCGGTGGTGGTCGGCCGGCGCGGGCCGGATCTCGTCGAGGATGCCCGCCGCCGCCGTCGCGGCGGCCTCGGCCCGGCGGTGCAGCGCGGCGGCCCGGCCGGCGCGCGCCTTCGGAGTCGCCACCGCGTCCACCTCTCTTTCCGAGGCCGACATGTCCTCCCCGAGGTGTGACGGTAACCCAGGCGGCGGCCGTCCACCGGGATGTCGGTCGGCGCGGTGAGCTGGTCGGCGGTGAGCAGCCTCACCCCGCCGCCGGTCGGCGTCCGCCCGGCGGTTCGCCACGATCCGCCGGTTCCAGGCATTGGGTACGCGCCGCGCAGCCGATAGCCTCAGGAGGTGGAATCAGTGCAGCCCCCCGCCGGTTCCCAGGTGTCCCGAGTACCGGCGCAGCGGACCCCGCCGGAGCAGTTGGCGCCCCTCGCGCCCGCTCCCGCCCCGGTACGCCCCAAGCGTCCGGTGCGCACAGTGCTCGCTGTCGTCGCGGGGGTGCTGGCGGTGCTGTGCACCGTGGGCGGTGTGGTCGGGTTCGTGCTGTACGACCGCGCGACCGCCCCGGACCGAAGCGCCCCCGACGTCGTGGTGGACAACTATCTCCGAGCCTTCCTCGTGGACCGCAACGACACGAAAACGCAGGAGTTCGTCTGCAAGTCCGAGGGGGACCTTGATGCCCTCCGAAGCCTCCGCGCAGAGATGGAACAGCGGGAGGCCAACTTCAACGTAGTGGTCCGAGCCAGCTGGGGGCCCCTAACCAGGGTCGAGAACGGCGACGGTGAGTCAGTGACCACGACGCTGACCATCTCGAGCTCGGCTGATGGCCAGACGCGAAGCAGTCGCCGGGAGGACTGGCAGTTTCGGGTCGTTGAGCGGGACGGATGGCGCGTCTGCGGGGCAAGTAAGGTCGTTTGACACCTACTCAAGCCAGAGCAGGTGCACCGGCACCTCCAACGTGGTCGGCGCCTGGCCGCGCCAGGCCCACCGGTACCACTCCAGTTCCGGGGCCACCCGCACGCAGATGTCGCCGTCCGCGCCGGAGTAGGTCTCGGTGACGGCACGCAGGTCGCGTCGTTCCACGCCGTTGTCCACGTGCACCACGCGCCGCCCGGTCACCGCGTCGGCCTCGAACACCGGCGTGGGTGGCCGGCGTTCCGGCACGTCCAGCGAGACCAGCCGGAGACCCGGGGCGCTCGCCCCGGCCACCGGCCGTCGCTCACCGATGGTCTCCACCCAGACCCGTTCCACAGGTACCAGCGGCGCGAACACCTCCACCTGCTCGGCCTCGGCCCGGTACCACTCGTGTTCCGGGATCACCGGTACGTAGGTGCGGCTGCCCTGCACCACCCGATCGTCGGCCCGCAGGTCGCCACGCCAGCCGAGGCCGGGCAGGCCGACGAGCACGCGGCGGCCGCGCAGCTCGGTGCCGCCGGTGGCGGGCACGGTCTCCACCGGCCGGGGCGGCAGCGGCGCCCAGTCGGGCCGGTCGGCGAACGGGTCGGGCAGGGGGTTGCTCATCAGCCCGGCCTCACCCGGTCTCGCCGAGGGGCGCGCCCCGCTTGCGCATGAAGGGCACCGGGTTCTCCGCCCCGTTGCTGGACCGGTCGCCGTTCTTGTGCACCTCGAAGTGGAGGTGCGGGCCGGACGAGTTGCCGCTGCTGCCGGAGATCCCGATGACCTCGCCCGCCTCGACCGCCTGACCCGGCACCACGCGAGGTCGTTCGACCATGTGGCAGTAGCGGGTGATGAATCCGCCGGCGTGCAGGATGTCCACGAACCATCCGCAGCCGCCCTTGTTCGGCCAGCCGTCCCGGTCGCAGTCCCGCCGCCCGGAGCGGTCGGGGTCGCAGCGGGCCACCAGCACCCGGCCCGCCGAAGCGGCGTGGATCGGCGTGCCCTTCGAGGCGGCCAGGTCCACGCCGTGGTGGCTGGGGCGGGCCGTGGTGCGGAAACCGGAGACCACACCGCCGGGCAGCGGCGCGGTCCAGCCGGAGGCGGCGATCCGGTCTCCGGCCGCGGCGTCGCACACCGCCTTGCCGGCGATCTCCACGGTCCGGGCGGCGCCGCCGGCCAGCGCGTCGACGATGGCTCCGGCCAGTTCCTCGTGCTTGGCGTAGGCGTCGGGGTAGGCGCTGACCTGGACTTTCTGGGCGACCACAGTGAGCGGGCGCTGCTGCCAGTCCGGCACCTTCTCCATCTTCTGGTAGAACTTGCGGGCCGCGTACGAGGGCGTCATCCGCTGCTCAACGCTGCCCCACCCGGGCCGCTGCTGGAACAGGCCCAGCGAGTCGTGGTCGGCGCCGACCCCCTCGTGCGGCAACGCGAGCGACGCCGGCACCGTGCTGTTGGCGAGGTTGCGCAACGCTGATTCCTGCATCGCGGTGGCCAGCGCGATCACCCAGCCGCGGGCGGGAAGCTTCATGTCCTGGCCGACCTTGATGATGACCGCGGCGTTGCGCAGCTGACGCTCGCCGTACTCGGCGAAGCGCGGCATGTCGCCGGTCAGGTTCACCTGGTAGGCGGGGTCGCAGTTCAGGGCCGCGAGCTTCGGGTCGTCCTCGTCGCCGCCGAGTTCGGTGAGGAGGAAGGCGCCGGCCCCGCCGACGCAGCAGAGCAGGGCGAGCACGCTCGTGACGACGGTGGCGACCACGCCCAGGCGCAGCTTCCGGCGGACCTGTCCGGCGACGGCCGGGCCGGCGGTCACGACCGCTCCCAGTCGATCGCGTCCACCAGCCAGGGTCCGTCCGGTGCGACGAGTTCGAGCCGGAGCGTGCCGTTGTCCAGCGGAACCACCGCCTCCACGAAGGACTCGGTGCGGGGCCGGAGCGTCGGGGTGCCAGTGGTCCTCCGTGCGGGCACTGTCTCCGGGTCGGCATCAGTCATCTTCTCGGCCAGCGCCGGGGTGGAGAGCGGCCGCAGGCGGGCCTGCCACGTGTCGCCGCTGCTGCCCGGGCCGCTCAGCCACGCGGTGGTGAACCGACCGGCGACCTGCTCCGGCGTGTCCTCGCCCGGCCGGGTCTTCGGGGCGACCGCAGTCGGCGGGCTGGCGAGCACGCCGTCGTCACCGGCCTCCGGGTCCGTGGTGCTGATCGGCTGGGTGGGGCGGCTGGTCAGGCCGAGGCCCGGCTCGCCGGGTCCGGCGACGAGGCGGGCCGCGCCGATCACCCCGAAGACCAGCACGGCGATCATGAGAGCGACCCCGATCCGGGACCGGAGGACCCGGGTGAAGAGGAATTCCAGCGCGCGTCGCACCGGACTCACCGGGCCTCGGAGCGGATGCGCGGCGCCGGCCGGGCCGGTGCGGTGCCGCGGCCCGCCGAGTCCGGCCGGTAGACGGCGTAGGAGGGCGCCTCCTCCGGCACGTCCGGCTCGGTCCAGGTCGACGGTGCGCGCCGGGGGCGGGGAGTGCCGCCGGGACGCTCACCCGGCCGTCCGCTCGCGGGCGCCTCCTCCGGCCTTTCCCGCCCGTCCGGCCGTTCCCGCTCGGCGGGTGTGGCGCTGTGCGCCGGATCCTCGTGCCGGGCCTCCGGCCGGAGGCTGCGCTGGTCGGCCGTGACGGTGCGGCGCTTGCCGATCGCCGGTTCGTTGGTGCCGCCGGGCTCGGCCACGTCCAGCCGTGCGGCGATCCGCATGTCCCGGAAGAACCGGCGGTGCCAGGAGCCGGCCGAGCTGACCGCCTCGCTGCTGTCCTTGCCGCCGAGCTGGGTGATCCGGCGGTACGGCCGCAGCAGCAACCAGCCGACCACCCCGCAGAGCCAGACCAGGACCACCTGGAGCCAGCCGGGCAGCGTGGCGGTGTTCATGATCAGGTCGACGGCGAAGAGGTAGATGGCCGCGCCGGTGCCGAAGATGGCGATGTTGAAGACGGCGGCGACCACCGCGTTCGCCAGCCGCCGGAGGCCGGCGCTGGCCGGGCGCATCAGGCCGACAGTGCCGAGGATCGGCGCGGCGATCACCGCCCAGCGGAAGATCAGGAAGCCGAGCAGCACCAGCAGCGACGCCGTGAGGTCGAACATGGCGAACAACACCGAGGCCAGCACCGCGATGAACCCGGCGCCGATCCGGTCCATGTCCTTGGTGCCCTTGAGGTACTCGTACGCCTCCGGGTCCTCGGTCTCGATCTGCTGGGCTACACGGGCCCACTGCTGTTGCTTGGCCTTGATCGTGCCCTCGCGGGTTGCCGGGTTCTGGCGGAGCTTCTCCGACTCCTCCCAGGTGAGCGACTTGGCGTCGTACAGGGCCGGGCCGTACTTCTTCGCGGTCTCGCTGTCCGCCGAACCGAGCACACCGCGCAGCCAGTTCCGGTAGAGCATCGTCTCGGTCGCCGTGTCGCTCGCGCGCACGGCGGGGGGACGGTGATCCTTGCACGCCTGCGGATTTGGGTCGTCACACTGGCCTGGCGGGGTGTCCTTGGTAGACGGGCCGACCGCGTCGTGCACCACGCCCAGCGTGCTGATCAGCGTGTTGTCGGCGATGTTCGCGGACTTGACCGGCCATGCGGCCAGCGCGGTCACCGCCACCATCACCAGCAGCGCCCAGCCCGCGGTGGTCATCGCGTTGCTCATGTCCGACTGGCGGGACCGCCAGAGCAGGTAGAGGCCGACCACGCAGACGGTGATGATGCCGAAGACGCTGAACACCTTCTGGTAGACGGCCTTCGTGGCCTGCTCCACCAGCGGGTCGGCCCAGCTCCACATCGTCCGCGGATCCCAGGCGCGCTCGCGCAGCGCGTTCGAGGCACCGATCACCGCGTTGGCGAACATGAACTCGCCGTTGGCGACCATCGTCGTAAAGCGGTAGTCCGGATGCAGCACGGAGGAAGCGCAGCCGCCGTCGATGTCGTACGTGTTGTAGCTGTACCCGGCGTACCCGTAGTCGCTGTAGAGGCCCTTCGGGCCGGGCTCCTTCGCCGAGTCGGGCCGGGACGCGAACCAGCCGGCCAGGCCCGAGTCCGGCGCGGCGGGCACCGGCGCGTTGCGGCACTCGACCTGGTCCTCGCTGACCGCCTTGAGCCTGCCGACGCAGGACCGGAAGTCGGCCTGCCACTCCTTGGTGCTGCACAGCTCGGCCCGCGCCTGGGTGACCGGCGCGGCGGCGTACGCGGGTGTGGCCGCCCCGATCACCGGCCAGGAGATCGTGGCCCCGGCGAGTACGCCGAGCGCGAGGAGGAGCGCCGCGATCCGTGCCCGGGCCCTCGCCATGTCACGCCTCCAGATCAGCCAGGACGGTCGGCAGTATCCCGGCGGCCTGGGCGACCGCGGCGGGGGTGGTGTCCAGGTGCTCCAGCAGCCCGTCGACGTACGACACGTCGACCCGGACCTTCTGCACGCGCCCGTCGACGTCGCGCATGACGAACTCGCGGAAGCCGAGCCGGTTGGCCGATCCGCTGTCCGCCTGGGAGAGCGAGGCGAGTGTGGCCTCGTAACCGTCGTCGACAGGCACCCGCAGCAGGCGCAGCGCCTCGGAGGCGATCTCGCTGTCCTCGGCGATCCGGCCGACGAAGACGGTGGAGACGAGGTTCTGCACGTCGAGGCCGAGGATGTCCTTCGGGTTCTGCGACGCGACGAGCGCTGCCAGGTTCCACTTACGGGAGTCGCGGGCGAGCCGCACCAGGAACGAGCGCCCGGACCGCCAGCCCTCCATGAAGTGCGCCTCGTCGAGGCCGACCAGCTTCCGGGAGGACATCGACCCGCCGTAGCAGCGGCGTACGGCGAGCCGGTGCGCGGTGTGCAGCATCGGCAGCGCGAGCGCCTCCTCGGCCGACCAGTACTCCCGCTCGATCTTGAGGTCGGGAAGCCGCAGACCGGCCATGGTGATGACGGTGAGCGCGGCGTCGGCGCCGAGCAGCCCTTCCGGCGGCCGACCGAAGAAGAGCATGGCCAGCGGCATCTCGGCGGTGTCGAGCAGCAGGTGTGCCAGTTCGCGCCCGGCGTCGTCGTCGAGCCCCTGGAGGCAGGTCACCACGTCGTCGAGCGTGGAGGTCTCCTCGGCCGGCACCTGGCGTACGGCGTGCCGGAACAGCGTGGCGGTGGACGCCTCCCGGGCCACCTGCGGCGGCACCAGCATCATGCAGATGTCCTGCACCAGCATCCGGCGCTCGGCGCGGGCGTTCGACACGGCGATCTCGAACTCGCGGTCGCCCGCCGGACCGGCGCCGAACTCGCTGCGCAGCGGCGTCGGGATCAGCGCGTACGGCGCGAGCGTGCCCTGTTCCGAGCCGGTCAGGTTGAGCACCCGGGAGTACGGAGCCAGCTCGGGCATGGCGCAGAGGCGGGCCAGCGGGCCGGACGGGTCGAGCAGCGTCACCTGCACGCCGCGGCGCGCGGCCAGGTAGCCGAGCGCGCCGAGCAGCGTCGACTTGCCACCGCCGGGTTCGGCGACGAAGACGGCGAGGCCGGAGCGCTCGCGTACCTCCATCGGGAAGTGCAGGTCGAGGAAGACCGGCCGGCGGCAGGTGCCGGCGGTCCGCCCGATCAGGTCGCCGCGCCGGTCGCCGACTGTGGACGCGGCCTGCGGCAGCGCGGCAGCGAGCAGGTTGACCGGCATCCGCCGGACGTAGCCGGTGTTGGCGATCGGCTCGCCGGGGATGAACTCGCGGGCCAGCCAGTCCTGGTTCTTCGGGTGCTGGAGCGAGATCCGCAGCTCCCGGGAGTAGAGCTGGATGAGCCGCCGGGCCCGTTCCAGGCACTCCTCCCGGGTACGCCCGCCGACCGCGATCCGGTGCCAGCCGTGTGCCCGGGCCGAGTCGACGGGCAGACCGGTGGTCATCTCGTCGCCGATCACCAGCGCGCGCTTGGCCAGCCGTTCCAGCTCGGGCGGGGCGTCGATGCCGTGCTCGGCGTAGTCGAGCTGCTGGGAGCGGATCATCCGGAGCCGGTGTTCGAGGTTCCGGAAGGAGTCGTTGGGGCCGAGGATGTCGACCCGGGTGGACAGCTCCATCGGCCACGGCAGGCGCTCGTGGAAGTGCAGCCAGGGCTCGTGCCGCTCGGGGATCTCCAGCGGCTCCATCCGGCCGACCGCGAGCACGGCGACGTGGCGTTCCTCGCCGGTCATCCGGTTGACCAGCTTCACCGTCGAGCCGTACGGGGTGCGGTAGCGCTCGACCTGCTCGGTGAGGGCCAGCAGGTCGCCGCGTTCCCACCGGCCGTTGGTGATCGGGGACAGGACGCCGGGCGGGGCCATGCACAGCGCCACCGAGCGGTAGAGCAGCCATTCCAGCTCGGGTGCGGTGACCCGGCGCCCGCGCATGCCGAACGCGCCGAGGACCTCGTCGAACTGCTCGACGGTACGGCTCAGCCGGCGCCGCTCGCCGTCGGCGGTGCCCCGGCCGAACGTGCGCAGGAGTCGTTCGGTGAGCGAGTCGCCGAGCGACCGGCGGGCGAACGTGACACCGAGGTAGGTCTGGCCCTCGGCGTGGTTGACCGCCATCAGGTGCCGCTGGGCGGCGACCAGGTGGTCGGCCCAGCCGGTGGTGCCCGGTACGTCGGGCAGCGGCGCGGCGGTGTGCGCGTCGATGGTGCGGGCCCACTCGTCGGCCGGGAAGGGCCGGGTGGTGCGGCGCAGGTGCAGCCGGAACCCGGCGAGCCCGGCGTACTGCTCGGAGATCGCCGAGAGCAGGGCCTCGCGTTCGGCGTCCGGCCGGAACGCCCACCGCACCTCGGGCAGCCAGTACCAGGCGGTGACGGTGTTGGGGGTGAAGGTGAGGTGCCCGGCGATCTCGGTGATGGCCAGCTCGACCGACGGATCCCGGTCGCCGAACTTGATCTTCGGGGCGCGGACCCGGACCGGCTTGGTCGGCCGGTTGCGGCGTTCCGGCGTGCGCTGCCGGGGCGGCGTCACCTCGCGGTGCGCCGGACGGCCGACCTCCCGCGACGGCGCCGCGCCGGCCGCGAGCGGGTCCGCCGCAGCGAGATCCGGTTCACGGTATTCGGCGGGCGCGGGGGCGGGGATCTGCGGGGGCGGCGGGAGCGCCGGCTCGGGCTCGGCCGGGGGGCGGAGAGCGGGCAGCCGGTCACCGGCCTGCTGCGGCACCCGGCTACGCGACGGCGGCGGCGGGGCGAGCGCGGCCGGCGGGTCGGGCAGGGGCGGCTCGACCGGCAGCGGCGCGGCGTGCACGGGCTCGGGCCGGGGGCGCCCGACCGCGCGTACCCCAGGGGTCTGCTCGCGGACCGGCGGTTCCGGCTCGGCCCGGGGCGCCGGCTCGACCGGCACGGCGGGCTGGTGCGGGATCGGCAGGGGCTCGCGGCCGACGCCGCGGCGGGGTGGCGCCACCACCGGCTCGACCGGTGCGGGCGGCGTGGACGCGGCGGGCCGCCGGCGGGGCTGCGCACCGCCGAACAGGTCGAGGAAGGGCGAGTCGATGTCGCCGTCGGGGCGTACCGGCTCGCGCGGGGTCATCGGTCGCGGCGGCTGGAACACGCCGACGCGGCTGTGCCCGGGACTGGTGACGAGCGCGCTGTCGAGGACGACCTCGTCCAGATCCTCGTCCGGTGGGTAGTCGAATGATCGCGCACGGTTACCGTTGGGCCCGGCCGGGCGCCCGGCCGGGGAACCCGGCGTGGAAGAGCGACTCATGCGACCGCCTCACCCGCGTCGTTCGTCTGCACGGTTGTCGTACGCCCGGTCATGCCAGTTCCTCCCGGATCCTGATCCGGCTCGCGACGAGCCGCGGATCCCGCTGCTCGGTGGCCGGTTCCCGGGTGCGTCGCCAGTCGGTCAGCGCGGTCCGGATGACCATGCGCGCGGGCCGGTCCGGGTCGACGTACCGGAAGATGAACGAGGTCGTCACGATCGCCAGCGAGATCTCCCAGGCGGGGAACAGCTCGACCTGGAGCGTGAACAACCAGTGGATGAACATGTAGAGGGGTACGAGCAGCATGAACAGGCCGTACTGGGCGTACGGCAGGTGGACGGGAAGGGTGTACCCGGGCGGCCCCAGGTAGACGAGGCGTGCCCGGTAGATGTCGTCGTCGGTGCGCAGCCGCATCGTCGCCCAGTGCCCTACTCGAAGATCAGGTTGATCAGGTAGTCGCCGACGAAGAAGAGTGTTGCCGCTCCGGCGATGAAGGCCAGGCCGATGATGGCGATGGCCGAGCTGGTCAGCACCTTGGAGATCTCACCCCGGCTGGCCCGGCCGATGAAGATCACCCCGAGGACCGCGAGCAGGATCGGCGCGATCTTGCTGGCGAAGAAGGTGACGACGTTGTCGGTGTCGATGCCCTTCGGTGCCGGCTCGGCGAGTGGAGTCGACGCCAGGGTGTGGAGCGCGTGGTCCACGGCACTGGACGCCGTTGCCATGAGCTCGATGGCGATCACTGGAAACCTCCCCAAGGTCGCGGCCGGCGGCGCCGCGTTGGTGCAAGTAGGCAAGCCTGGCGGGATGGTGCTCGTCAGAGACAGCGCCGTCAACGCTGAGTCCGTCACCCACCACGCAGAGTGGTGAGTTTTGGGGGGATTCTTCCCGCTTCGGCCCTCCCTCCAGGCTTCGCCATCTCGATGCTGGGCAATTCCAAAGCGTACGGCCCGGCCACCTTTGCGACAAGCCGTGAAGAGTCGACCTCCGACGGCCCGGATGACCGATCGTACACCTGTTCCAATGCGCACGTCAGGGGTGCCGCGTCGGGCGCTCGCCCGGTGGCCGGAAGCCCTGCCGGCGAACGGTACTGTCGGGTCCGTGACCGATCTGGTACGGGCGGAGACCCCGGTGGTGATGGGCGTCCTCAACGTCACGCCCGACTCCTTCTCCGACGGCGGCAGATACGCCGATCTGGACGCGGCAGTCGCACACGGGGTGCGACTGCGCGGGGACGGTGCCGACCTGATCGACGTGGGTGGCGAGTCCACCCGGCCCGGCGCCGAGCGGGTCGACGCGGAGACGGAGACCGCCCGGGTGCTGCCCGTGGTCCGCGAGCTGAGCGCCGCCGGCATCCGCGTCAGCATCGACACCAGCCGCGCCCGGGTCGCCGAGGCGGTCCTCGCCGCCGGCGCGTACGTGGTCAACGACGTCTCCGGCGGCCTCGCCGACCCGGACATGGCCCGGGTGGTCCGCGACGCCGGCTGCCCCTGGGTGCTCATGCACTGGCGGGGGCACTCGCGGGGGATGCGGGAGCTGGCCACGTACACCGACGTGGTGGCCGAGGTCCGGGACGAGCTGAGCCGGCGCGTCGACGCCGCGCTCGCCGCCGGGGTGGCCGCCGACCGGATCATCGTGGACCCGGGCCTGGGCTTCGCGAAGACCGCCGCGCACAACTGGGCGCTGAGCGCCCGCCTGCCCGAGCTGGTCGACCTGGGCTTCCCGGTGCTGTTCGGGGCCAGCCGCAAGTCCTACCTGGGCCGGCTGCTCGCCGACCCGGCCGGCGAACCCCGCCCCACCGCCGGGCGGGAGGCCGCGACCGTCGCGACGAGCGTGCTCGCCGTCGCGGCCGGCGCCTGGGGGGTACGCGTGCACGACGTCCGCGGCACCGCCGACGCACTCGCCGTCTGGCGTGCCACCGGCAGCCCCCGGCTCGCCACCGCGACCGGCCCACGGCAAGCGACAGCGCCGCGGACCGCAGCGGCCATGGGCGGTACCCGGCCGGCGGAAGCGGCCACCGGCACGAGCGGAGGCGACAGATGAGCGACCGGATCGAGCTGACCGGCCTGCGCGCGCACGGCCGCCACGGCGTCTACGACTTCGAGCGCGCCCAGGGGCAGGAGTTCGTGGTCGACGCGGTACTCGAACTGGAC
Organism: Micromonospora globosa; assembly: GCF_000717585.1. Taxonomy (NCBI): domain Bacteria; kingdom Bacillati; phylum Actinomycetota; class Actinomycetes; order Micromonosporales; family Micromonosporaceae; genus Micromonospora; species Micromonospora globosa. Next base: position 24,608 of record NZ_JNZR01000029.1, on the reverse strand, counting down.
CTGGGCCCGGCCGCGCGCTCGGACGAGGTGACCGACACCGTGCACTACGGCGAACTCGCCGAACGCCTGGTCGCGGTGATCACCGGCGAACCGGTGAACCTCATCGAGACGCTCGCCGACCGGCTGCTCGCGGTCTGCCTGGCCGAGCCGCTGGTGGCCGCCGCCACGGTGACTGTGCACAAGCCGGAGGCCCCGATCCCGCACGCCTTCCGGGACGTCGCCGTCACGATGCGGCGTACCCGATGACCCGGGCCGTGCTGTCGATCGGCAGCAACCTGGGCGACCGCCTCGGCCACCTGCGCGGCGCGGTGGCCGCGCTCGGCGACCGGGTGCTCGTGGTCTCCGGCGTCTACGAGACTCCACCGTGGGGGGACGCCGACCAGCCCGCGTACCTGAACGCCGCGGTGATGGTCGCGGACCCGGCGGCGGCGCCGGAGGACTGGCTGGCCCGTGCCCGGGCCGCGGAGGCGGCGGCCGGGCGCGACCGCGACCCGCAGCGACGGTACGGGCCGCGCACGCTGGACGTGGACGTGATCGCGGTCTGGGACGACGCCGGCGAGCCGGTGCTCCGCGACGACCCCGAGCTGATCCTGCCGCACCCCCGGGCCCACCTGCGCGCCTTCGTGCTGCGCCCGTGGATCGACATCGAGCCGCACGGCCGGCTGCCCGGGCACGGCTGGCTGACCGATCTGCTCAACGCCGAGCCGCTCGCCGGGGACGCCCTGGAACTGAGCCCGCGACCCGATCTGGCGCTAGAGTCGGACACATGACCCGGTGGATCGTGGCCCGGCAGTGGCGAGCTGAGGAGGTGCGGTGAGCACCGACCGCTCCCCGCAGGGGCCCGACCGCTTCCGGATGGGGCCGACCCGGGCCTCCACGCTCGTGGTGGCCGGCCTGGCCGCCGCCGCGGTGGCCTGGCTGCTGATCAGTAGCTTCTACGGCGACCTCGGCTCTGACCTGCCCTGGCTGCCGGTGATCACGCTGGCCGGGCTGGCCGTGCTGGAGGGCTACGCGGCGGTGAACACCCGGGGCCGGATCGAGCGGCGGCCCGGCCGGGAGCCGGTCAACCCGCTGCTGGTCGCCCGGTTCGTCGTGCTGGCCAAGGCGTCGGCGCTGGCCGGGGCCATCTTCGCCGGCTTCTACGCCGGGCTGACCGGCTGGCTGTTCGTGGAACAGACCAACGCGGCCATGAACGATCGGCCGGCCGCGCTCGGCGGCCTCATCGCCGCGCTGGCGCTGGTCGCGGCCGCGCTCTGGCTGGAACGCTCCTGCCGGGTGCCGGAGCAGGAGGACGACGAGGACCGCGAGCCGGGTGACCGGGAGACGCCCCGCGGGCGTCTCTGAGGGTTCCCCCCACCCCGGCCCGGCGGTACCGTCCCTGGCGACCGGAGAGCGACGGCCGCCACCGGTCCGCCCGCCCGTGGGCCGGACGCGGCCACCTGGGGGAGGCGCGAGCCAATGGCGTACGACGATGCGGGCCGGACAGCGCCGCCGGAGACGTCGTCCGGGGTGCCCGCTGCCGTACTGGAGCACGTCTTCGACGACCCGGCCCACGGCGAACCCGGCCGGGACCGGATCGCGGTGCACGTGCTCTGGGAGTTCGTGCTGCTCGCCGGTCTGGTCGCGATGGCCTGGCTGCTCTGGCGGGAGGACTCGGACGCGCTGCGCGGCGGCTCCCTGAAGACGCTGCTCGTCGACGTGGCGGCGCTCGGCCTGCTCACCCTCGCCGCCGGCCTGAGCCTGCGGGCCGGCGCGGTGAACCTGGCGATCGGGCCGGTCGCGCTGGCCGCCGCGCTGCACTTCGCCGAGCAGGGCGACCGGGGCACGCGGGAGGCGCTGCTGCCGGCGCTGGCGATCGCGGCCGCGGCCGGGCTGGCGCTCGCCCTGGCCGTGGTGGTGCTGCACGTGCCCGGATGGGCGGCGAGCCTGGCCGGGGCGGCCGGCGTGATCGTCTACCTGGAACGGCGGACCGCGCCGGTGACGGTGCAGGGCGACTACGACCCGCGCGGCAGCGCGCTGTACTTCTTCGTCGGCTTCGCCGCGGTCGCCGTCCTCGGTGGCCTGTTCGCCGCGATGAAACCGGTACGCCGGCTGATCGGCCGGTTCCGACCGGTCGCCGATCCGGCCCGGCGGCGCGGCGTGGCAGCCGCCACGGTGACCGCGCTGGCGCTCGTCGGATCCACCGTGCTGGCGATGCTGGGCGGCGTGCTGATCGCGGCGAACGGAGACGGCCAGGTCGCGCCCGGCACCGGACTGGACTGGACCGTGCTGGCGGTCGGCACGGTCATGCTCGCCGGAACCAGCGCGTACGGGCGGCGCGGCGGCATCTTCGGCACCCTGTTCGCGGTCTGCCTGGTGGTGGTGTTCCTGGCCTGGACCGTGCCGCACGGCTGGACGGTCAGCCGGTGGGCGCTCGGCGGCGCCGTGCTCGGCGTGGGCCTGCTCGTCACCCGGCTGGTCGAGACGTTCGGCCGGCCCCGCCCGGCACCGCCGGGTCCGCTCGGCCCGGTCCGCCCGGCCCGGGACGGCGCGCTGAGCGGCGGCTGGACGATGACCCCGCCGCCCGAACCGGCCGACGCCTGGCCCTCGGTGCTCCCGGTACGCCAGCACGACACCCCGGTGGAGGCATGGGAGGCCCCGCGCTGGGACAACGAACCCCGGCGCTGGGACGCCGACGACCGCTGACCCCGGCGGTGGCCGTGCGTCCGGCGCGCCCGGACTGATCTCTCCGGTTAGGCTCGGCGGCATGACCGAAACTCCTGCCCCCGGTGGCCGCACCTTCGACGAGCTCGACAAGCTCTCCACCGAGGAGCTGCGCGAGCAGGCGTTCAACCTGGCGCGCGACCGCCGCGACGTGGGCTTCTTCTGGTCGGTCCTGCGGCACCTGCCCAACGCCGACGAGGCCGCCGCGCTGGACGGCGCGCCGAACTCGATCGGCCCGACCATCGACGAGGCGAACGCGCTCTGGCGTGAGCTGACCGGGCACGGCTACGACGAGTCCGCGCCGCTGCTGCGCGCCGCCTTCATCGACTACCTGATGAAGCACTGAGGTCGATGACTGCCCGTCGGCCGACGGCTGCCGACCGGTTGCGCAGGTTTGCCCGGCGGGACCGGCCGGGAACTGACCGCCGCATGGCTCTGAGCAACCGCCCCCGCACCGTCCCCCGGTACGGCACGGCCGCCGGCACCGGCACGCTCGCCGCGTTCCTGCTCGTCGCCGTCGGCGGCAGTCCGATGTACGTCGACTGGGCGCAGCGGGGCACCGACCCGACCGGCGCGGGTGGCTGGTTCCTGCGGCTGCTCGCCTGGCCGTCCTGGCGGTGGCAGGCCGACGAGGGCGTGTTCGCCACCAACCTGCGGGCGATCCTGCTGCTCGTGCTTGCGGCGGCACTGCTGTACCTGCTGCCCGGGCCGCAGGTCGACCGGGTGACGTCCTCGGGCAGCCAGTTCCTCTCCGGCTGGGGCGCGTACGCGCTCGCGGGCGGGCTCAGCGCCCTGCTCGCCACGCTCCTCGGCCCGCACGGCTCGCTGTTCGCCGCGTTCCAGGCGGCCAGCACCGGCGTCACGTACGGCTTCTTCGCCGGCTGGATCGTCGGGCTGGCCAGCCTCGGCGGCCGGGCCTGACCTCAGTCCACGGCGCCCAGCGCCAGCACCCGGGTGCGGGTGAGCAGCCCCACCGCCCGGCCCCCCTCGGTCACCACCGCGTGCTCCGCGCCGGAGGTGAGCAGCGCGCCGAGTGCGTCGTACGCCGAGTCGCCGAGCGCCACGGTGGGCAGGCCGGTGCCGCCGTCTGCCGGGAGCGGGTCGAGTACCGCGCGGGTCACCGGGGTCACGGCCAGCCGCCGGATGCCCCGGTCGGCGCCGACGAACTCGCGGACGAAGTCCGAGGCGGGCGAGCCGAGCAGCGCGGCGGGCGTGTCGTACTGCTCCAGCCGGCCGCCCTCGGACAGCACCGCGATCCGGTCGCCCAGCCGGACCGCCTCGTCGAGGTCGTGGGTGACCAGCACGATCGTCTTGCGTACCTCGGCCTGTAGGCGCAGGAACTCCTCCTGCAGGCGGGTCCGGACGATCGGGTCCACCGCCGAGAACGGCTCGTCCATCAGCAGCACCACCGGATCGGCGGCCAGTGCCCGGGCCACGCCCACCCGCTGCCGCTGCCCGCCGGACAGTTCGTGCGGGTACCGCCGGCCGAACTGCGCCGGGTCCAGGCCGACGAGTTCCAGCAGCTCGCCGACCCGGTCCCGGGTCCGCTGCTTCGGCCAGCCCAGCAGCCCCGGCACGGTCGCCACGTTCGCGGCGACGGTCTGGTGCGGGAACAGGCCGACGTTCTGGATGACGTACCCGATGCGGCGGCGCAGCGCCACCGGGTCGACCCGGGTGACGTCGTCGTCGCCGAGCAGGATCCGCCCGTCGGTCGGCTCGATCAACCGGTTGATCATGCGCAGCACCGTCGACTTGCCGCAGCCGGACGGGCCGATCAGCACCACCAGTTCGCCGGCGGCGACCTCCAGGCTCAGCTCGCGTACCGCCTCGGTGCCGTCCGGGTAGCGCTTGCGGATGCCTTCCAGCGTGATCGACGCCGCGCCGCCTCCGGCGGTGCCTCCCGGGGTACCGTCCACGTGTGTCCCTCCACCTGAGCTACCGGGCCGACCCGGGTAATCCGTGGTTCTCCTGGCAGTACGTGCGGGACAACTCTGACACGATCCTCGCCGCGCTGCGGGAGCACACCTGGCTGACCGCCCGCGCCGTGGTGATCGCCGCGCTGGTGGCGTTGCCGCTCGCGGTGCTCGCGTACTGGTTCCGGTCGCTGTCGGCCCCGATCCTGGCGGTGACCGGGGTGCTCTACACCGTCCCGTCGCTGGCGTTGTTCGCGTTCCTCGCGCCGTACCTGGGCATCGGCGCGATCACAGTGCTCACCGTGGTCGCGCTGTACGCGCTGCTGGTCATCGTGCGCAACGCGCTGGCCGGGCTGAACCAGGTGCCCCCGGAGGTGCGCGAGGCCGCCGAGGGCATGGGGTACGGCAGGTGGGGCCGGCTGTTCCGGATCGAGCTGCCGCTGGCGCTACCGGGCATCCTCACCGGCGTACGGCTGGCGACCGTGTCCACTGTCGCGCTCGTCACGGTCGGAGTGGTGGTCGGCCGGGGCGGGCTCGGGCAGCTCATCTTCGCGGGCTTCCAGAACAACTTCTACAAGGCGCAGATCATGGCCGGCACGGTGCTGTGCGTGCTGCTGGCGCTGGTGCTCGACCTGGTGCTGGCGGGCGTGGGCCGCCTGCTCACCCCCTGGCTGCGCGGGAGGTCCGCCCGGTGAACCCCGTCGAGCAGGCAGTGGTCTGGCTGAACGACCCGCTGAACTGGACCAACCCCGGCGGCGTGCTGGACCGCCTCGGCGAGCACCTGAGCATGTCCGCGCTGGCGGTGCTGCTGGGCTGCCTGGTGGCCTGGCCGATCGGGCTGTGGCTCGGGCACAGCGGCCGGGGCGGCGGGCTGGTCCTGCTGGTCTCCAACGTCACACTGGCGATCCCGACGCTGGCGCTGCTGACCATCCTGCCGCTGACGTTCCTCGGCTTCGGCCGTCCGGCCGTGGTGGTGGCGCTCGCGGTCTTCGCGGTTCCGCCGCTGCTGGCGAACGCGTTCACCGGGGTGCGGCAGGCCGACCCGGAGGCCCGGGACGCGGCCCGGGGCATGGGTCTGTCCGGCGGGCAGGTGCTGCGGCGGGTGGAGCTGCCGCTCGCGGTGCCCTACCTGGCGGCCGGCTTCCGTACCGCGGCGGTGCAGGTGGTGGCCACCGCCGCGCTCGCCTCGTTCGTCAACGGCGGTGGGCTGGGCCAGATAATCCGGGCCGGGTTCGGGCTCGACATCGCCGCCGGCGGCGGCCAGATCATCGCCGGCGGGGTCCTGGTGGCCGGGTTGGCGCTGCTCGTCGAGGGGGTGCTCGCGCTGGTCGAGCGGGTGGTCACGCCCCGCCCGCTGCGCCGGGAACGCACGCGGGCGAACCGCCGCGCGACGGCGGCGACGACCGGCAACTGAGCCGTCGGTGACGATCGGATGACGAAAACCGCTCCGAGTTTGTCGGTCGGGTCCGGAGGATATTGGCTGGAGTCGCGGGTGGCCGTCCGGATCGCCCGTCGGACACGCGGCCGGCCCGAGGGGGTCGCGCCGGGACACGGAAGGCGGGCACTGATGCGCGCGCGTACGACACTGGCCGCGGGGGCGCTCGGCGCACTCACTGCGGCTGTTCTCCTCACCGGCTGCGGCGACGCCGGCTCGTCCGGCACCGACGCCCCCGAGCAGGGCGCCTCGGGGGCTGGCTGTGCACCGGTGGCCGGTGACCAGCTCGTCGTCCTGACCGACGACAAGAAGCTCCAGAACACCGACAACGTCATCCCGGCGATCAACGCGAAGGCGGCCACGCCGCAGCTCGTCGCCGCGCTGGACAAGGTCTCCGCGAAGCTCGACACCCCGAAGCTGATCCAGCTCAACCGGGCGGTCGACGTCGACCGCAAGACGCCCCAGGTCGCGGCGCAGGAGTTCGCCTCCGCCAACGGCGTGACCGACGGGATCGAGAAGGGCCCGGGCGGTCAGATCACCGTCGGCGCCGGCAACTTCAGCGAGAGCCAGACCATCGCCGAGCTCTACAAGATCGCGCTCACCGCGGCCGGCTACCAGGTCAAGGTGCAGACCATCGGCAACCGGGAGCTCTACGAGCCGGCCCTGGAGAAGGGCCAGATCCAGGTCGTCCCGGAGTACGCCGCCACCATGGCGGAGTTCCTCAACACCAAGGCCAACGGCAAGGACGCCCAGCCCGTCTCCTCGCCGGAGCTGGACAAGACGGTCGCGGCGCTGAAGACCGAGGGTGACAAGGCCGGCCTGGTCTTCGGCCAGCCGTCCCAGGCGCAGGACCAGAACGCGTTCGCGGTCACCAAGGCGTTCGCCGACAAGTACGGCGTGTCCACGCTCTCCGACCTGGCCGCCAAGTGCTCCGGCCAGGCCACCGTGCTGGCCGGGCCGCCGGAGTGCCCGCAGCGGCCGAAGTGCCAGGCCGGTCTGGTCGAGGTCTACGACTTCAAGGCCGGCTCGTTCAGCTCGCTGGACGCGGGCGGCCCGCAGACCAAGAACGCGCTGAAGACCGGCTCGGCGAGCGTCGGCCTGGTCTTCTCCTCCGACGCGGCGCTGGCCACGAGCTGACGTAGCACCGCCGGCCGGCGCCACGCGTGCCGGCCGGCGGCACGGGCAGCCCGTTCGGCGGGCCGCTCATCGGGTGGCGCCGACCCGTTCCCCTCCGGTGGAACTCTCGGTACTCTGCTCAGCCATGCCAGCCTCGGTCGCGCCCGCCGACAAGAGCACGCCCGCCCTGCTCACCGTCCTGTTCTGGGTCGGTGTGGGGCTGGCGCCCCTGGCCGCGCTCATCCTGCTGATCGCCGACGGCAACGGCTCGCTCCGGTTCGGCGCGGTCCTGGCGATCCTCGCGGTCGTGCTCATCGGTCTGTCCATCGCGCTGCGGCCGGAGAGCGGTTCCGAGGGCGCGGCGTCCGAGGAGATGCGCGAGGAGCTGGCGCAGCTGCGGCGGGAGTTGCGGGCCGAGATCGTGGCCGCCGCCCAGCGCGGCAACCAGGCGCTCGACCAGGCACGACGGGCCGAGGAGGTGGCCGGCGCGGTACGGCACCGGCTCGACGCGGCCGCCGCCGGACTGGCCTCCGCGCCCGTGTCCGCCCTGGCGTCGGCGCCGGAGCGCCCGAGCGGTGCGGCCCGGGTGCCGGGCGCCGGCACGCCCGACGTCGGCCGGCCGCAACCGGTCGGCCGGGACGACGACGAACCGGCCCGGCCGGCGTACCCCGGAGGCGGCTACGGAACCGACGCCGACGCGTCCCGGACGGGCCACTACGCCGCTGAGCCGTCCCGGACGGGCCACCACACCCCGGACCCGTCCCGGACGGGCCGATACGAGGCCGAGCCGTCCCGGACCGGCCACTACGACGCCGACTCGCCTGGGGTGGGCCACTACGACTCCGAACCGCTCCGGACCAGCCGCTACGGCGCTGAGTCGCCCCGGGCGGACCACTACGAAACCGAACAGCCCCGGGCCGGTCGCTACGACTCCGAACCGGCACGGACCGGTCGGCACGACGCCGAACCGGCGGCGCGGGCCACCGTACGTCCGGACCGGCCCGCGAGCGGGGTGTACGGCGCGGCGCGGGTGTCCGAGCCGGTGGCCCGGCCGGAGACCCGCCCGGTCGGCGTGGTCCACCACACCGAGACGGTGCACGTCACCACCCGGCACACGATCGTCGGCGGTGAGCCGACCGGCACCCGGTACGGCGGATTCCCCGGCGGCTGGCCGGACGAGGACCGGTCCCGGGGCGCGGACGCGGCCGACCACCGGCACGCGGGACACCGCGACCCGGGCGACCGGCCGGGCCGCCGCGCCGGGTCGGACGACGGCGGCTGGGGTGCCGGCTCCGGCGACGACGGGCACTCGTGGACCGACCCCGGGCGTCCCGGTGCCGAGCATCCATGGGCAGGTGTCGGCCGGGCCGCTGCCGGGGAACAGGGCTGGTCCGGGCGTACCGCCGGGGGCGGCTGGTCGAGCGAGCAGGGCCGGACGGCGGCGGAGGAGCAGCGGCCCTGGTCCGGCGGCGGTGACGACCGGGCCGGCCGGGCGGCGGGCGCCTGGCCCGCGGCCGCAGCGGGCGTACCGGACGTGCCGCCCGGCCGGGCGGGCACCGACGGCGACCAGTGGTCCGAGATGCGTGCCGGCAACCGGTGGGCCGCGGTCCGTGACGACGGCGCGGGCCGGGAGATCCGCCTCGGGGAACGGCGGGCCGCAGTGCACGCCGACGGCGGCGGCACGGAGTACCGGGTCGAGGACCGGTGGGCCTCAGTACGCGGCGGTGGACCGGACGAGAGCGGACCGGACAGACCGGACGCCCGCTGGTCCGGGGAGAGCCACCCGGCGCTGCCGGCCGGCGGTGTGCCGGTGCCGGACGAGTGGCGGCCACCGACGCAGCGCAGCGGCCAGGCGGAATGGCGCCAGCCACCCCCGGAATGGCGTCAGCCCGAGCCGGAGTGGCGTCAGCCCGAACCGGAGTGGCGTCAGCCGGAACCGGAGTGGCGTCAGGTCGAGCCCGAGTGGCGTCAGCCGGAGACGCGGCAGAGCGAGTCGCAGTGGCGTCGGCCCGAGCCGGAATGGCGGCCGGCGGAACCGGAGTGGCGCAGCCCGGAGCGCGGTGGACACGGCGAGCCGTATCGGGACACCGCCGACCGCTGGCGCTGACCCCGCCGGCTACTTGTCGATGTCGCCCACCACGAAGAACATCGAGCCGAGGATGGCGATCAGGTCCGGCACCAGGCAGCCGGGCAGCAGCGACGACAGCGCCTGCACGTTCGCGTACGAGGCGGTGCGCAGCTTCATCCGCCACGGCGTCTTCTCGCCCCGGGACACCAGATAGTAGCCGTTGATGCCGAGCGGGTTCTCGGTCCAGGCGTACGTGTGCCCCTCGGGCGCCTTCAGCACCTTCGGCAGGCGGGTGTTCACCGGCCCGCTGATCCGGTCCACCCGGTCCAGGCACTGCTCGGCGAGGTCGAGCGAGACGTACACCTGGTCGAGCAGCACCTCGAAGCGGGCGTGACAGTCACCGGCGGTCTTCGTCACCACGGGCACGTCGAGCTGGTCGTAGGCCAGGTACGGCTCGTCGCGGCGCAGGTCGAGGTCGAGGCCGGAGGCGCGGGCGACCGGCCCGGACGCGCCGAACGCGGCGGCGTCGGCGGCGGAGAGCACACCGACGCCGACGGTACGGGCCAGGAAGATCTCGTTGCGCCGGATCAGGTTGTCCAGGTCGGGCATCCGGCGGCGTACCTCGGCGATGGCGGCGCGGGCGCGCCCGGTCCAGCCGGACGGCACCTCCTCCTTCAGGCCGCCGACCCGGTTGAACATGTAGTGGATCCGGCCGCCGGAGACCTCCTCCATCACGGCCTGGATGGTCTCCCGTTCCCGGAACGCGTAGAACATCGGCGTGATCGCGCCGATCTCCAGCGGGTACGAGCCGAGGAACATCAGGTGGTTGAGCACCCGGTTCAGCTCGGCCAGCGCCATCCGCAGCCAGGTGGCGCGTTCCGGCACCTCCATGCCCATCAGCCGCTCGACGGCGAGCACCACGCCCAGCTCGTTGGAGAACGCCGACAGCCAGTCGTGCCGGTTCGCCAGCACGATGATCTGCCGGTAGTCGCGTACCTCGAAGAGCTTCTCCGCCCCCCGGTGCATGTAGCCGACGATCGGCTCGGCGGCGACCACCCGCTCCCCGTCGAGCACCAGCTTCAGCCGCAGCACGCCGTGCGTCGAGGGGTGTTGCGGCCCGATGTTGAGCACCATGTCGGTGCCGAGCTGCTCACCGCCGGCGCCGGTACCGACTGTCAGCTCGCGGAGGTCGGCGGCGTCCGTGGTCATGCCCGTCATCGTGCCACGACCGCGTCGAGCGCGACGCCGACCGGCTGCCGCAGCCACAGGTGCCCGCCGAGCCCGGCCGGGTCGGTCAGTTCGGCCGCCGCCGACGCGGCGGCCAGCGCCCGCAGGTAGCCGGCCGGGTCGCGACCGGCCAGGCTCAGTGGTGGTCGCCCGCCGTCGGCCCCGAGTGCCCGCAGCGCCTCGCGTTGTGAGACCAGGGAGTACGCGCACCGCGCGACCCGCTCACCGGCGGAGGCGACCGAGTCCATGGCGACGTGCGCCGTCACGTCGCACGACCCGTCCGGGACCGGCGGCACCTGCCGCCCACCCCGATATCCGGTGAGCGTCCCGTCGGCAGGACGCGAGTCCCGCAGATGCCCGTAGTCCACGGCGAGCGCCAGCCCTCGCGCCACCTTTCCCACAGCCTCAGCCCAGGCCAGATCCCGCGACCACCCGATCTCCGCCCTCCAACCGCCCCCGCCCTCGCCCTCACCCGCCCCGTTGATCAAGGAGTTTGTGTCCTGATCCGGGCCCTCCGAGGCCACAAACTCCTTGATCACCGGGGCGTTGGGCGGGGCGGCCGAGGGCCACCAGTGGGTGAGCCAGGTGGTGTCGGTGGGGGACGGGGGCGGGCCGATCGTCTCCTCGCCGGTTTTCGGGTTCACCAGGAGGAGGCGCCAGCCCTCGGGGGTGTGGACCGCCACGTCCACTGGGACGTTGTCCAGCCATTCCGTCGCCAGGAGCAGGCCGGTGATGCCGTCGGGGATGTCGGGGCGCCAGGCGATCTCCGGCGGCAGGTCCGGCGGGCGGGTGGCCCGTTCCACGGCTACCGGGTGGAGCCGGGCGGCCAGCTCGGGTGCGGCCTGCGCCAGCAGCGCCCGGAGCAGTTCGCCCCGGCCCGCGCCCACGTCCACCACGTCCAGCCGGGCCGGGTGGCCCAGCGCCGCGTCCACCGTCTCGAGCTGCCGCAGCACGCAGGCGGTGAAGACGGGCGAGGCGTGCACGCTCGTGCGGAAGTGCGCGGCGGGCCCGGCACCGGAGACGAAGAAGCCGTCCGGCCCGTACAGCGCCCGCTCCATCGCGTCGCGCCAGCGCAGCGGGGAGGTCACCGGGCCGACCCTACGGGACGTACCCGAACGGGCGGTTTGCCCGCCACCGCAGCAGCGGCTTCCGGCGGTCGGTGAAGGTTTTCACACCTTCTTGTTTCGGGTCTGTCACCCGGGCGCATACTTGCCATCGACCGGTACCCCCTTCGAGGACTGGATCGCTGCCATGAGCGCACCGCTGCGCCCCCGGGCCACCGCTGCCCCGCTCGTCTTCCCGCGTACCCTCGCCGTCGGCGTCCTCGGCGCCGGCCGGGTCGGCGCCGTGCTGGGCGCGGCCCTCGCCGCAGCCGGTCACCGGGTGGTCGCCGCATCCGGCGCCTCGGGCGCGACGAAGGCCCGGCTGGCGCTGCTGCTGCCGCAGACCCCGCACCGCTCCGCGTCCGCCGTGGCGCGTGCCGCCGCCGACCTGCTGATCGTCGCGGTCCCGGACGACGCGCTCGCGGGCGTGGTAGCGGACCTGGCCGCGAGCGGCGCGCTGCGCCCCGGCCAGGTGGTGGCGCACACGTCCGGCGCGCACGGGCTCGCCGCGCTGGCCCCGGCCGTCGAGGCGGGCGCCCGGCCGCTCGCGCTGCACCCGGCGATGACCTTCACCGGTACGCCGGACGACCTGTCCCGCCTGCCCGGCATCTCCTACGGGGTGACCGCCCCGGCCGAGCTGCGCCCGTTCGCGGCCCGGCTGGTGGCCGACCTGGGCGGCGTACCGGAGTGGGTCGGTGAGAACGACCGGCCGCTCTACCACGCGGCCCTCGCGCACGGCGCGAACCACCTGGTGACGCTCGTCAACGAGGCCGCCGACCGGCTGCGTGACGCCGGGGTGGAGCGGCCGGAGAAGGTGCTCGCCCCGCTGCTGCGGGCCGCCCTGGAGAACGCGCTGCGGCTGGGCGACGACGCGCTCACCGGCCCGGTGTCGCGCGGCGACGCGGGCACCGTACGCCGGCATCTGGACCGGCTGGCGCGGACCGCGCCGGAATCCGTACCCGCGTATCTGGCGTTGGCACGACGGACGGCGGACCGTGCCGTCGCGGTCGGCCGCCTTCGCCCGGCGGACGCGGCCGCGCTGCGCAACGTGCTCGACGGAATCGAGGTGGCGGCCTGATGGCCGAGGTGCTGCACACGCGCAAGGAACTGGCGGCCGCCCGCGAGGCGATGGCCGGCCCGGTCGGCGTGGTGATGACCATGGGCGCGCTGCACGCCGGGCACGAGGCGCTGCTGCGGGCCGCCCGCGAGCGCGCCGGCCACGTCATCGTCACGATCTTCGTGAACCCGCTGCAGTTCGGCCCGAACGAGGACTTCGACCGCTACCCGCGCACGCTCGACTCCGACCTGGAGATCTGCCGCCGGGCCGGGGTGGATGTGGTGTTCGCGCCCTCGGTGACCGAGATGTACCCGGAGGGCCGCCCGACGGTGCGGCTCGACCCGGGTCCGCTCGGCGAGGACCTGGAGGGCCTCAGCCGTCCCGGCTTCTTCCACGGCGTGCTCACCGTGGTGATGAAGCTGATCCAGCTCACCCGCCCCGACCTGGCGTTCTTCGGCGAGAAGGACTACCAGCAGCTCACCCTGGTCCGCCGGATGGTCCGCGACCTCGACGTGCCGGCCGAGATCGTCGGCGTGCCGACCGTACGGGAACCGGACGGGCTGGCCATGTCCAGCCGCAACCGGTACCTGTCGGCGCCCGAGCGGGAGACCGCGCTGAGCCTGTCCGCCGCGTTGCGGGCCGGCGCGACGGCGGCCGAGCGGGGTGAGGACGCGGGCGCGGTGCTGGCCGCCGCGCACCGGGCCTTCGACGCGCCGGACGCGCGCCTGGACTACCTGGTGCTCACCGACACCGAGCTGGAACCCGGCCCGGTCGCCGGCCCGGCCCGGCTGCTGATCGCGGCCTGGGTCGGCGCCACCCGTCTGATCGACAACACGGCGATCCACCTCGCGCCGCGTCCCTGAACTCCACCACGAATGCGGAAAGGCACCCCGATGCTGCGGACCATGCTCAAGTCGAAGATCCATCGGGCCACCGTGACCCAGGCCGACCTGCACTACGTCGGCTCGGTGACTGTGGACGAGGACCTGCTCGACGCGGCGGACCTGATCCCCGGCGAGCAGGTCGCGATCGTGGACATCACCAACGGCGCCCGGCTGGAGACGTACGTGATCCCGGGGCAGCGGGGCAGCGGCGTGATCGGCATCAACGGCGCCGCCGCGCACCTGGTGCACCCCGGTGACCTGGTCATCCTGATCTCGTACGGGCAGATGGACGACGCCGAGGCCCGCGCGTACCGCCCCCGGGTGGTGCACGTCGACGCCGACAACAAGGTCGTCGACCTCTCGGCGGACCCGGCGACCGCGGCCCCCGGCACCGCAGGCGCCCCCGTCCCCAACCCCCTCGCCGCCGCGTCTCACCGTTGATCTTGCAGTTGCGGCCCCCTCGTCGCCCCTTTTGTCGGGTTTGCGAGGGCGGCTAGTGCAAGATCGACGGGGCGGACGGGCGGGAAACGCGGTCTGTCACCGGAAGGTCATTTTCGGCTACCCTGGGCGGACCGTCGGGGATCGACGGTCGTCGGCTGGGGGAGGCCGCGATGCGCCGTGCGATGAGCTTCCTGGTCGCCGCGATGGTCGCGAGCGCCGCCCTGACCGGCTGCGCCGGCGCCGGCGGTCTGGACGGCGACCTCACCGACGACTGGGCCGCGATGGCCGCACCCGGGCCGTTCACCCCGGCGGCCGGGGTCTGCCAGGTCGCCGACTTCACAGCGAGCGTCGGCCTGGCCGCGTACGCGCCGGTCGGCTGCGAGCTGCCGCACCGGGTGGAGACCGTGCACGTCGGGGCGTTCACCACCGACCGGCCCACCCCGCCGCCGCTCGCCTCGCCCGAGCTGCGTACCGCGTTCGCCGACTGCGACAAGCGGGCCACCGGGTACGTGGGTGACGACTGGCGCGCCGGGCGGCTCCGGCTGGCAGTGGCGGTGCCGACGGGTGCCGGCTGGACGGCGGGCTCCCGCTGGTACCGGTGCGACCTGACCGAGCTGACCACCGTCGAGGCGGCGGCCACCGTGGTCACCCGGACGGGCAGCCTGCGCGACGCGCTCAAGACGCCCTCCCCGCTGCGGCTGGGCTGCCAGCGCTCGGTGCGGGACACGAACCGCGTGGAGCGGCTCAACCCGGTCGACTGTGCTGCCGCGCACGACGCCGAGTTCGTCGGCGTGTGGGCCGCGCCGGACCGCCCGTACCCGAAGAAGCCGGAGGACTGGGTGCCGCTCTACGACGGCTGCTTCGGCGTGATCGCCCGGTACGCCGGGGTGCCGGCCGACGGGCTCCTGCGCTACCGCAGCGACGTGGTGGTCCGTCCGCCCGCTGCCGGTCGCTGGGCGGTCGGCGACCGGGGCGTCCGCTGCTACCTGTGGCTCAGCGACCGTACGGTCACCACCTCGCTCAAGGGCGCCGGACCGGCCGGCCTCCCGCGCCGGACGAGGTAGCGGACCGCACTCGTCACGCCCCCCGCGCCCGAGCCGAGTGCGCTTCGGGTTGACTGTGCTCATGGACCTACCGACCGTCGACCTGCCGGCGCTGCCCCGGCTGCTCGCCGCGCCCGCCCCCGGCTGGGTGGAGACGACAGACGTGATCGTGGTCGGCTCCGGCGTGGCCGGGTTGACCGCCGCGCTGCACCTGCGCGAGGCCGGCCTGCACGTCACGGTGGTCACCAAGGTCGACATGGACGAGGGCTCGACCCGCTGGGCGCAGGGCGGGATCGCCGCCGTGCTGGACCCGGCGGACACGCCGGACGCGCACGCGTACGACACGGAGGTCGCCGGCGTCGGCCTCTGCGACCCGGCGGCGGTCCGTGCACTGGTGGCCGAGGGGCCGACCCGGCTGCGTGAGCTGATGCGGATCGGGGCGGAGTTCGACCGCAACCCGGACGGCTCGCTGATGCTGACCCGGGAGGGCGGCCACCGGGCCGACCGGATCGTGCACGCGGGCGGCGACGCCACCGGTGCGGAGGTGCAGCGGGCGCTGCACGACGCGGTCCGCCGCGATCCGTGGATCCGGCTGGTCGAGCACGCGCTGGTGCTGGACCTGCTGCGCGCTCCCGGCGACGGGCCGGGCGGGCTCGGCCCGGCCTGCGGGATCACGCTGCACGTGCTCGGCGAGGGCAGCGAGGACGGCGTCGGCGCGATCCTCGGCCGCGCGGTGGTGCTGGCCACCGGCGGGATGGGGCAGGTCTTCGCCGCCACCACCAACCCGGCGGTCTCCACCGGGGACGGGGTGGCGCTGGCGCTGCGCGCGGGCGCTGCAGTCACCGACGTGGAGTTCGTCCAGTTCCACCCGACCGCGCTCATCGTGCCGGCCGGTGGGCCGGGCGCGGGGCTGGCCCAGCAGCCGCTGGTCTCCGAGGCGCTGCGCGGCGAGGGTGCGCACCTGGTCGACGGCGACGGCAAGCGGTTCATGGTCGGCCAGCACGAACTGGCCGAGCTGGCGCCCCGGGACGTGGTCGCCAAGGGCATCCACCGGGTGCTGCTCGCGTCCGGCGCCGACCACGTCTTCCTGGACGCCCGGCACCTGGGCGGCGACTTCCTCGCCCGGCGGTTCCCCACCATCGTGGCGTCCTGCCTGGCCATCGGCGTGGACCCGGCGACCGACCTGATCCCGGTCGCGCCGGCCGCGCACTACGCCTCCGGCGGCGTCCGGACCGACCTGCGGGGGCGCACCTCCATCCCCGGCCTGTACGCGTGCGGCGAGGTCGCCTGCACCGGCGTGCACGGCGCCAACCGGCTCGCCAGCAACTCGCTGCTGGAGGGGCTGGTCTTCTCCCGCCGGATCGCCGAGGACATCGCCGCCGGGCTGCCCGAGCAGGCCCGCCCGGCGGAGACCGGCGCCTGGGTGGGCGGTCCGGGCGCGCTGGTGCCGGCGGCCGGTACGGCGGAGCTGCAACGGGCGATGACGCGGGGCGCGGGAGTGCTCCGGTCGGCGCAGACGCTGGAGGCCACCGCCGCCACGCTCACCGGGCTGGGCGCGGGCCGGGGCGTGCCGCGTACCGCCGACTGGGAGGCGACGAACCTGCTGACTGTGGCGTCGACGCTGGTCGCCGCCGCGTACGCGCGCCAGGAGACGCGGGGCTGCCACTGGCGGGAGGACTTCCCGGCGGCCGACGAGCGGTGGCTGGGCCACCTGGTGGCCGAGGTGGGTACGGACGGCCGGGTGGCCGAGCGCTGGGAGGAGAACCAGTCATGAGGGAGTCGACGGAGCGGGCGCTGCGGGACGGCGGCCTGGACCCGGAGCGGGTCCGGCACGTCATCGTCGACACGCTGCACGAGGATCTGGGGCCCGGCTTCCTCGACGTGACGAGCGTGGCCACCATCCCTGACGACCAGCACGACACGGCCGATCTGGTGGCGCGCGCCGACGGCGTGGTGGCCGGGCTGCCCGTCGCCGCCGCCGTGTTCGAGCTGGTCGGCGAGGTCACCGGCGCGGGGCGTACGGTCGAGGTCTCGCTCGTGGCTCACGACGGGCAGCGGGTGGCGCGCGGCGACGTGCTGGCCACCGTGACCGGGCCGACCCGGCTGCTGCTGACCGCCGAGCGGACGGCGCTGAACCTGCTGTCCCGCATGTCCGGGGTGGCGACGCACACCCGGGCCTGGGCCGACGCGCTGGCCGGCACGAAGGCGATGGTGCTGGACACCCGCAAGACCACGCCGGGCCTGCGGGCACTGGAGAAGTACGCGGTCCGGGCCGGTGGCGGCACCAACAAGCGGATGGGCCTGTACGACGTCGCCATGATCAAGGACAACCACAAGGTCGCCGCGGGCGGGATCGCTGCCGCGTTCCGCCGGGTCCGGGAGGCGTTCCCCGACGTCGCGGTGCAGGTGGAGGTGGACACGCCGGCCGAGGCGGTGGAGGCGGTCGAGGCGGGGGCGCGGTTCCTGCTGCTGGACAACATGACCCCGGCGCAGCTGCGCGAGGTGGTGGCGTCGGTGGGCGACCGGGCGGAACTGGAGGCCACCGGAGGGCTGACGCTGCCGATGGCCGCCGAGTACGGCGCGACGGGCGTCGACTTCCTCTCGGTCGGCGCGCTCACCCACTCCTCGCCGATCCTGGACATCGCCCTCGACCTGCGTGACGTCTAGGCTGCCGCTGTGCTGCTCTGCATCGACATCGGAAACACGAACACCGTGCTGGCGACCTTCGACGGCGACAAGCTGGTGCATTCGTGGCGGATCAAGACCGACGCCCGCTCCACAGCGGACGAGCTGGGTCTGATGTTCCGTGGACTGCTCGCCGGGGACGCCGTGGAGATCACCGGCGTGGCCGCCTGCTCGACCGTGCCGGCCGCGCTGCGCTCGCTGCGCACCATGCTCGACAGGTACTACGCGGACCTGCCCAGCGTGATCGTCGAGCCGGGCGTCCGGACGGGCGTGCAGCTCGCCATCGACAACCCGAAGGAGGTGGGCGCGGACCGGGTGGTGAACACGCTGGCCGCGTACACGCTCTACGGCGGGCCGTCGATCGTCGTCGACTTCGGCACCACCACCAACTTCGACCTGGTCAGCAGCCGTGGGGAGTTCCTCGGCGGGGCGTTCGCGCCCGGCATCGAGATCTCCTTCGACGCGCTGGCCGCCCGCGCGGCCCAGCTGCGCAAGGTGGAGGCGACCCGCCCGCGCTCGGTGATCGGCAAGAACACCGTCGAGTGCCTCCAGGCCGGGCTGTACTTCGGCTTCGCCGGCCAGGTGGACCGGATCGTCGAGCGGATGTCCGAGGAGCTGGGCGGCGTGAAGGCGGTCATCGCCACCGGCGGCCTGGCCTCGCTGGTGCTCGGCGAGTGCCACACCATCACCCACCACGAGCCGATGATCACGCTGATCGGCCTGCGGATGGTCTACGACCGCAACGTCTGAGGTGCAAGGAAGGGCCCCCTGTTAACGCCTCCGGTAGAGGAGGGGCCCCTTCTTAACGCCGGCGCGCCCTGAGCACCATCGTGCGGTACGGCAGCTCCACGGCGTCCCGGCCGGCCAGGTCGGGGTGGCCGGCGAACAGCTCCGCCAGCTCCGCGTCGACCCGCCGCCGCTCGTCCGTGTCGGCGGTCAGCCAGAACGAGCGGGTGTGCAGCATGCCCACCACCTCGTCCGGCGTGAGCGTGGTGGCGTGCGGGAACTCGCCCACCTCGACAGCGGTGAAGGCGGCGCCGAAGTCCGCGTACCGCTGGGTCACGTCGCCGGCGTTGTCGCCGAGGTGGGCGATCCGGGTCAGCTCCGCCACCCAGCCGACCCGCTCGTCCCGGATGTTCCAGACCGGCGCGAACGTGCCGCCCGGGCGCAGCACGCGGGCCACCTCGGCGTGCGCCCGCTCCCTGTCGAACCAGTGGTAGGCCTGCCCGGCCAGCACCGCGTCCGCCGACCCGTCCGGCAGCGGCACCGCCTCGGCGCTGCCGGCGAGCGCCGTCGTGCCGGGCGTGGCGGCGGCCAGTTGCGCCCGCATCCCCGGATCCGGTTCCACGGGTACGACGTGCGCCACCGGCCCGGTCAGCGCCAGCAGTCCCCGGGTGAGGATGCCGGTGCCGGCGCCGAGGTCCACGACCTGCGCGTCGAGCAGTCCGTCCAGCGCCCAGCGCAGCGCCGCCTCCGGATAACGGGGACGGAAACGGTCGTACTCGGCCGCGGCCGCACCGAACGAGAGCGCCGCAGTGGGGTCGGTCATGGCGGGCAGGTTATCCCGTAACGGCCGCCACGGCGCTTGAGTACGCTCATGTGCTGACCCCGCCGATGTCCCCAAGGCCTGAGGAAGCGTGCCGTGACCGAGCAGAACGCCCTGCCAACAGACCCCGCCGACGACCTTCCCGAGCAGATGAAGGTCCGCCGGGAGAAGCGGGACCGGATGCTCGCCGAGGGCGTCGAGCCGTACCCGGTGGGTTTCCCGCGGACCACCACGCTCGCGCAGCTGCGGGAGCGCTACGGCGACCTGCCCACCGACACCGCCACCGGCGACCGGGCCTCGGTCACCGGCCGGGTGATCTTCATTCGCAACACCGGCAAGCTCTGCTTCGCGACGCTGCGGGACGGTGACGGCACCGAGGTCCAGGCGATGCTCTCGCTGGACCGGGTCGGCGCCGAGCGGCTGGGGGACTGGAAGCGTCTGGTCGACCTCGGCGACCACGTGGGCGTGACCGGCGAGGTGATCACCAGCCGGCGCGGCGAGCTGTCCGTTCTCGCCGAGGAGTGGGCGGTGACCGCCAAGGCGCTGCGCCCGCTGCCGGTGGCGCACAAGCCGCTCAGCGAGGAGTCCCGGGTCCGCCAGCGCTACGTGGACCTGGTGGTCCGCCCGCAGGCCCGGCAGATGGTCCGCACCCGGGCCACCGCCGTCCGCAGTCTGCGCGACACCCTGCACGGGCAGGACTTCATCGAGGTCGAGACGCCGATGCTGCAACTGCTGCACGGCGGCGCGGCGGCCCGCCCATTCGTGACCCACAGCAATGCGCTCGACACGGATCTGTATCTGCGAATCGCGCCGGAACTGTTTCTCAAGCGTGCGGTGGTCGGTGGCGTCGACCGCGTCTTCGAGATCAACCGCAACTTCCGTAATGAGGGCATCGACTCTTCGCACTCGCCCGAGTTCGCGATGCTGGAGGCGTACCAGGCGTACGGCGACTACCACACGATGGCCGAGCTGACCCGAAATCTCGTACAGCAGGCCGCAGTGGCGGTCGCCGGCTCCACGGTGGTGACCCACGCCGACGGGCGTGAGTTCGATCTGGGCGGCGAGTGGCGGTCGGTGTCGCTGTTCGGTGTTCTTTCCGAAGCGCTCGGTGAGGAGGTCACCGTCCGCACCGAAAGGGCACGCCTGGTCGAGTACGCGGACAAGGTCGGTCTCTCCGTCGACCCGAAGTGGGGACCGGGCAAGCTGGCCGAGGAGTTGTTCGAGGAACTGGTCGTGCCTTCCCTTCGGGCGCCGACGTTCGTCATGGACTACCCGGAGGAGACCAGCCCGTTGACCCGGGCCCACCGCAGCGAGCCGGGCCTGGCCGAGAAGTGGGACCTCTACGTGCTCGGATTCGAGCTGGGCACCGCGTACTCGGAGCTGGTCGACCCGGTCGTGCAGCGGGAACGGCTGGTGGCCCAGGCGCAGCTCGCGGCGCGCGGCGACGACGAGGCGATGCGACTGGACGAGGACTTTCTCCGGGCCATGGAGTACGGAATGCCGCCGTCCGGCGGCATGGGAATGGGAATCGACCGGCTGCTGATGGCACTGACGGGGCTCGGAATTCGGGAAACGATCCTGTTCCCGTTGGTCCGGCCCGAGTAGGTGCTCCCCGCAAGCCTTCTCCGGCTCGTTACCCCGTCCTATTGACGGAACAAGCGCCGGACGGGTTATTGTGCTCGGTGTATTGCAGGAGTACAACCCTGCTCGAAAGGAATGTGGGACGTGGCCAAGCAGATCATTCACAAGCTGGTCGATGACCTGGACGGCGGGGACGCTGACGAGACCGTCAAGTTCGCGCTCGACGGCGTGCAGTACGAGATCGACCTCTCCGCTTCCAACGCCGGGAAATTGCGCGACGTATTCGCGCCGTACATCGCGAACGGAACGAAGGTCGGTCGCGGGGGTGTGGTCGTCGGTGGCCGGGCCGCTCGGGGCCGGGGCGGCGCGACCGCCGACCGCGAGCAGAACCGGGCCATCCGCGAGTGGGCCAAGAAGGCCGGCAAGGACATCTCCGACCGGGGGCGGATCCCGCAGGAGATCGTGGACGAGTACCACGCGAAGGCGGGGCACTGACCCCACCCTCGTCACGGGCGACGCGACGCCGGACCGGAGTGCCACTCCGGGCCGGCGTCGCCGTTTCCGTACCGGGGTCACGGTTGCGCCCAGCCGTCCCGTTCCCGTCGCCCCTGTGCCGGATGTCCGGTCCGGCCCACCGGGCCGCCCTCGCTCGCGGCGGACGGGAAGAAACCCCCGCCGGGGATGGTTGTCCACAGGCGGTGGAGACTTCATCCACAGGCTGTGGACGGCCCGGCGGACGCATCGGTTGCCGCCTCCGGTCCACTCGGCCGGCCGTTCGGGTGCCGGTCGAATTTCGCTCTGCGCGTACAGGCAGGGGCCCCGGAACACCTCCTGAGCGTGGACGGTTGTCAGAAACGACGTCGGAACGGGCATTCGCGGGGGCACACGACCTCAGCGAAGACGGTCCGCGGCGATAGAGTAAGGAGGCACGGACGCCCGTCCCGGACGTCCGCGCACCGGCCCCGCCGAGATCTGACCATCAAGGCGCACGGCACGTGAGGAGCACGAGGGCATGTTCGAGCGGTTCACCGACCGAGCGCGACGGGTTGTCGTCCTGGCCCAAGAAGAGGCCCGGATGCTCAACCACAACTACATCGGTACGGAACACATCCTGCTGGGCCTGATCCACGAGGGTGAGGGTGTCGCGGCCAAGGCCCTGGAGAGCCTCGGCATCTCCCTGGAGGGCGTGCGCCAGCAGGTCGAGGAGATCATCGGCCAGGGCCAGCAGGCGCCGAGCGGGCACATCCCGTTCACGCCGCGGGCCAAGAAGGTGCTGGAGCTGTCGCTGCGCGAGGCGCTGCAGCTCGGCCACAACTACATCGGCACCGAGCACATCCTGCTCGGCCTGATCCGCGAGGGCGAGGGCGTCGCCGCCCAGGTCCTGGTGAAGCTGGGCGCCGACCTGAACCGGGTGCGCCAGCAGGTCATCCAGCTGCTCTCCGGCTACCAGGGCAAGGAGCCGGCCGCCGCCGGTGCCGCCCCGGGTGAGGCCGCGCCGTCGACCAGCCTCGTGCTGGACCAGTTCGGCCGCAACCTGACCCAGGCCGCCCGCGAGGGCAAGCTCGACCCGGTCATCGGGCGCGAGAAGGAGATCGAGCGGGTCATGCAGGTGCTGTCCCGCCGCACCAAGAACAACCCGGTGCTGATCGGTGAGCCCGGCGTCGGCAAGACCGCCGTGGTGGAGGGCCTGTCCCAGAAGATCATCAAGGGCGAGGTGCCCGAGACGCTGAAGGACAAGCAGCTCTACACCCTCGACCTCGGTGCCCTGGTCGCCGGTTCCCGCTACCGCGGTGACTTCGAGGAGCGCCTGAAGAAGGTGCTCAAGGAGATCCGTACGCGCGGCGACATCATCCTGTTCATCGACGAGATCCACACCCTCGTCGGTGCGGGTGCGGCCGAGGGCGCGATCGACGCCGCCAGCATCCTCAAGCCGATGCTGGCCCGTGGTGAGCTGCAGACCATCGGCGCCACCACGCTCGACGAGTACCGCAAGCACCTGGAGAAGGACGCCGCTCTGGAGCGTCGTTTCCAGCCGATCCAGGTGGGTGAGCCGTCGCTGGCCCACACCATCGAGATCCTCAAGGGCCTGCGGGACCGCTACGAGGCGCACCACCGCGTCTCCATCACCGACGCCGCGCTGGTCGCCGCCGCCACGCTCGCCGACCGGTACATCTCCGACCGGTTCCTGCCGGACAAGGCGATCGACCTGATCGACGAGGCGGGCGCGCGGATGCGCATCCGCCGGATGACCGCGCCGCCGGACCTGCGCGACTTCGACGAGCGCATCGCCCAGGTGCGCCGCGACAAGGAGTCCGCGATCGACGCGCAGGACTTCGAGCGGGCCGCCCAGCTGCGCGACACCGAGAAGCAGCTGCTGGGGCAGAAGGCTCAGCGGGAGAAGGAGTGGAAGGCCGGTGACCTGGACGTCGTCAGCGAGGTCGACGACGAGCAGATCGCCGAGGTGCTCGGCAACTGGACCGGTATCCCGGTCTACAAGCTGACCGAGGAGGAGACCTCGCGCCTGCTGCGCATGGAGGACGAGCTGCACAAGCGCGTCATCGGCCAGGAGGACGCGGTCAAGGCCGTCTCGAAGGCGATCCGGCGTACCCGCGCCGGCCTGAAGGACCCGAAGCGCCCCTCCGGCTCGTTCATCTTCGCCGGTCCGTCCGGTGTCGGTAAGACCGAGCTGTCCAAGGCGCTGGCCGAGTTCCTGTTCGGCAGCGAGGACGCCCTCATCCAGCTGGACATGTCGGAGTTCCACGACCGGTACACGGTGTCCCGGCTCGTCGGTGCCCCTCCCGGCTACGTCGGCTACGACGAGGGCGGGCAGCTGACCGAGAAGGTGCGTCGCCGGCCGTTCTCGGTGGTCCTCTTCGACGAGATCGAGAAGGCCCACCCGGACGTGTTCAACACGCTCCTCCAGATCCTGGAGGACGGGCGCCTCACCGACGGCCAGGGCCGGATCGTGGACTTCAAGAACACGGTCATCATCCTGACAACCAACCTCGGTACGCGCGACGTCGCCAAGGCGGTCTCGCTGGGCTTCCAGGCCTCTGAGGACTCCGAGTCGAACTACGACCGGATGAAGCAGAAGGTCAACGACGAGCTCAAGCAGCACTTCCGGCCCGAGTTCCTGAACCGGATCGACGACACCATCGTCTTCCACCAGCTGCGTCAGCTGGAGATCCTGTCGATCGTCGACATCATGATCGCCCGGATCGAGACCCAGCTGCGGAACAAGGACATGGGTCTGGAGCTGACCGACAACGCGAAGAAGTACCTCGCGAAGAAGGGCTTCGACCCGGTGCTGGGTGCGCGGCCGCTGCGCCGCACGATCCAGCGCGACATCGAGGACAACCTGTCCGAGCGGATCCTCTTCAACGAGCTGACCCCGGGTCAGATCGTGGTCGTGGACTGCGAGGGCGACCCGGAGGACATCGACAAGTCCAAGCTCGTCTTCCGGGGCGCGGACCGGCCGGACGCCGTGCCGGACGCGGTCCCGGCGGACCTCGGCGGCACCGCCGCCACCGGCGCTGACGACGCCGCATAAGTCCGCACAGTTCGAGGGCGACGGCCCCGGTAGGCGAAAGCCACCGGGGCCGTCGCCTTTCCGATGCCCACCCACCGCTCCCCAGGGTGCCGGCCGCCCGGCCTTGGCGCCGCCGCCCGCCCGCCCCAGCCCTGCCCGCCCCAGCCCTGCCCGCCCCAGCCCTGCCCGCCTTTGCCCTGGTCGATCATGAAGTTGACCGCACTTGGTGCCCTATTTGTCGCCGCTAACTTCATGATCAACGGGGCGAGCCGAGGGC
>NZ_JNZR01000028.1:0-76292 GCF_000717585.1 Micromonospora globosa | reverse complement strand
GGTGTGGTGCCGAGGTGAGTGGTTCGTCCCCGGGGTTGCCCCGGAGAGACCGTGACCGGACCCCACGTGGGGGGCCGGCCTGGTCAGCTCGGGACACGCCGCCATGAAGGCAGCGTAGCCGTCGATGCCGTCAACCGGCGGGTGAGCATGCCACCGGCCGCGTCACGGTAGCCATGCGCGCCGCTAGCAGTGCGAGACGGCGTCCGGCGACACCTGCTGCTGGGAGCAGTGGCGACAGACAGCCGGGATGTTGGTCTGATCCCACGCCGTGCCGATGTGGCGCAGCCTGATCTACGGTGTCGGCCAAACCGCCGCCGCGGTGCTTCCCCAGCAGGTGGCCGCCTACGACCTGCCGGCGGTGAACAGCAGCGGATTGGTGACTTCGTGTCGGGCGCTCAGGTCGGCGAGGAAGCCGGCCAGCCACCCGAGCGCGCCCAGTGACCCCTCGGCGAGCGTCAGGCGGAACGTCGCCCAATGCCGCGAGGGCCGTCCCATGGTGACGCCAACCCATCGCGAGCGACCTGGTGTAAAGCAGCGAGTAAGCATCCTGGTCGGTGCCCGGTTCTCGCCACGAGTGCGGCGACAGCTCGCGTCATACAGCGCCGCGAGCATGATGCCCACGGGCGAGCGTTCACCCGGCGCCAACCCGGGACGGGCTTCGCCGCTGTTGTCACTCCGGCGTTGGGCCGTCCGGCAATCCGGCAGGCCACGTCGACCTGCCCGGTCGGACCCGCCGCCGACGTGCGGCGGCCACGAGGTGCATCACTGCAGGTGGAACCTGTTATCGACGGCGAGGGACGCCAGTTGCTGTACGGAGAACGGCAGTGTGGTCAGGCTTGGCTGGTCGTCTCCGATCTTCTCGCCCTGCGCGACGAACACCACCGCGCCGTCCGGGTGTCGGTAGGCGGCCCACTGGTCGAACCGGTCGTCGCGGCCGGGCCGGACCACCACACCCACCTGTGACGCTCCCACGGTGACCACTTCGCATTCGCCTTGCATGCCCCAGAACTGGCGGGCCAGCGCGCACGGTTCCGTGGGGAGCTGATTCCCTGCGGTGTGCACCTCGACGAGCAGGCGTCCCATCCGATCACCCTTGGCCAGGGTGGCCGAGGACATGTAACTCCACACGTCGACACCGTTGATTGTGTCTTCGAATTGCGCCTGGTGCGTCCGTAGCGGCATCTGGTCAGGGGGCTGGTTCGCCGGGTTCTCCGGCGCGGTGTATCCGGCCGGCACGACAGAGACGATCTCGTTGAGCAGCCGGATTCCCTGGTCGTGTTTGGCGCCGGCTCGCGCGGTGCGGTCTTCCTGCGGTTGGCCGTCGGGTCCGGTCGGCCATGGCTGGGCGGTGTCCTTGGATGACGGGTGCGGGGCGGCCTGCGGCGGGGGAGCTGCGGGGCTGTAGCCGCTGGTGCCGGGGGTGGCGAGGGTCGCGACGCCGGCGACTGCCAGAACTGCTGCCGCCGATCCGGCGCAGGCCCACAGGGTCCGGCGGCGCATCCGGGCGCGTCGGGCGGTGCTCAGCATGGCGTGCGCACTCAGCGGTGGTGGCGGAGTAGTGCTCGTCATCTCGTCGCGCAGGGCGTCGCGCAGCTTCTCTCCGTTCATCGTCATCCCTTCTCGACCCCGATGTGGGTGGGTGACAGGAGGCCGCGCAGCGTGTCCAGGCCGCGGACGGCCTGGCTCTTCACCGTTCCCGGCGAGCAGTTCAGCACGGTCGCTGTCTCCTCGATCGACAGGTCCTCCCAGTAGCGCAGAACCAGGACGGCTCGCTGGCGGGGCGGCACGGCGGCCAGCGCCTGGAGCATCACCAGCCGGTCCTCCGGCGCGTCAGCCGGTGCCGGTCCCTCGGCGTCGGCGCCGCTGACTCGCTCCCGCCGCCACCAACCCCGCCGCCGTTCGTCGAGGAAAAGCCGGATCAGGATCTGACGTACGTAGGAGTCGAGCACGTCGTGGCGTGAGACTCGGTTCCACACGAGGTAGAGCTTGGTGAACGTGGTCTGGACCAGGTCCTCCGCCCGGTGCCAGTCGCCGCACAACAGATACGCGGTGCCGCGCATCGCGTCGGACCTCGCCGCGAAGTACTCCGCGAACGCCGTGTCGCGATCGCCCATCCAGGCCTCCGATCCCCCGATTCGAGATAGTCACGCTAGGTGCGGCTCCCGGGGTTGCTTCACGAGCCGAAACCCTGGTGGTGCCCTCGCGGGCTCAGGAGAGCCAAGCGGGGCCCATGAGCGCGATGCGACGAGACGAAGGTTGGCCCCGCCTTGCCTCGGACGGGCCGGCCGGGGCAGGAATGGCTTGATCGGCTCGGACACGCCGTCCCGTGTGCAGCTTAGGCAATGAGGTGCCGGGAAGGGCTGTTCTTGAAGCCGTACCGCCGAGTGGTGTCGGGACTTCGCCACGGCGCCCCTGCCCGGAGAACCGTTTCGGACGGTTATGCGTCCTAACCTTGCGTGATGGATGTGGGCGATGAGGAGTTGTTGCGCCTCGTCGGTGAGGGTGACCGCGGGGCGTTCGACGTGCTGTATGCGCGTAACGCGCCGTGGTTGGTGTTGCGTCTGCGCCGCCGGTGCCGGGATCCGGAGTTGGTCCGGGAGGTGTTGCAGGAAACGTTCCTGACGGTGTGGCGGGCCGCGGCCGGCTACCGCGGGGACGGTGCGGCGGTGGGCTGGCTGTGGTCGGTGGCGGCCGGTCGGCTGATCGACGCGCGGCGGCGTGCGTTGGTTCGCCCGCAGGGTGTGGGGGAGCCGGGCGAGGACGTGTTGGCGTGGTCTCCGTCGGCGGAGGACGAGGTCCTGGCGGGCGCGTACGACGCTGAGTTGGAGCGTGCGCTGCACCGGTTGGCTCCGGAGTTGCGGGCGGTGTTGCAGGCAACGGTGCTGGACGGCCTGACGGTGCGGGAGGCTGCGGTGTTGCTGGGTGTGCCGGAGGGCACGGTGAAGACCCGGGCGATGCGGGCGCGCCGCGAGTTGAGGGAGGCCCTGTCGTGACCGGGTTCCACGTCGACGCCAGGGTGCTGGCGGCGTACGCCGAGGGCCGCCTCGCTGACGTTGACGCGTGGTCGGTGGAGGCGCACCTCGACCGCTGTTCGGCCTGCCGGACGAGCATCGCATCGGACGCGTCGACGGCTCTGGTCGTGGAGGCGGTCGCGGTGGCGCTGGGCGGCCGGTTGCCGACGCAGGGGCGGGTGCGGCGGGCGACCGGGTGGCGGCGAATCAGGGTGTTGGTGGGGGCGGGACCTGCGGCGCGGACGGCGTGGTTGCTGTCGGTGGCTGTCACCGGGTTGCTCACCGCGGGGTTGGCGGTTAGCCCGACGGTGGTCCCGCCGTGGCTGCTCCTGCTGATCGCGCCGGCGCTGCCCGCTGTCGGTACGGCTCTGTCGTACGGGCCGCGAACTGATCCACTGCACGAGTTGATCGCGGGGACACCGCAGGGCGGCCTGACGATTGTGCTGTGGCGCACGCTGGCGGTGCTCACGGTGGCCGCACCCGTCGCGGTCCTGGCCGGCGCGGTGACGGACATCGGTCCGCCGGGACTGTGGCTGTTGCCCTGCGTCGGGTTGACCGTGCTGACGTTGGCGCTCGGCTCGTTGATCGAGCCCGCGTACGCCGCGCTCGTGGTGGCGGGGGCGTGGGCGGTGGTGGTGCTGGCGCCGCCGGTCGGCGGTCTGGCGGTCCTGGTGTCGAGCGTCCCGGGATGGCTGGGCGTCACCGCGGTGGCCGCGGTGGTGGTGTATGTGCGTCGGGAACGGGTGGAAAGGCAACCAGCATGACGACGGTGAGCGTCGACGGCCTGCGGGTCAGCTACGGCAAGCGAGTCGTCTTCGACGACCTGGACCTCGAGCTGGGGATGGGGGTGCACGGGTTGCTCGGCCCGAACGGCGCCGGCAAGACCACCCTGATGCGGGTCCTGGCCACGGTGCTGCGCCCCGACCGGGGTGAGGTCCGGCTGCTGGGCCACCACATCGGCGACCCCTCGGCGTTGCGGCAGGCACGCCGACAATTGGGCTACCTGCCCCAGACGTTCGGCTTCTACCCGCGCTTCACCGTCCGGGAGTTCGTCGAGTACTTCGCCTGGCTGAAGGAGATGCCACCGGCGCGGATCCCGCTGGCGGTGGACCGGGCGATCGAGCGGGTCGGCCTGCTGGAGCGCGCCGACGACAGGATGAAGCACCTCTCCGGCGGGATGCTGCGCCGCGCCGGCATCGCCCAGGCCATCGTGAACGACCCTCGGCTGCTGTTGTTGGACGAGCCGACCGCGGGTCTGGACCCGGAGCAGCGGGTGCAGTTCCGGGCGCTGCTGCGGGAGCTGGGCCTGGATGCTGTCGTGCTGGTCAGCACTCACTTGGTGGAGGACGTTGTGGCGGCGTGTACCCGGGTGAACCTGCTCGACGGGGGGCGGCTGGTTTTCACCGGCCTGCCCGATGAGCTGATCGCGGCCGGTGGGGACGGCGACAGCGGCGACTCCCCGATCGAACGGGGCTACACGGCGGTTCTGCGCGGCGCGCGGACGGCACCGCGGTGAGGCGCGCGCTGAGGGTGGAGCTACGCCGCGGCACGGCGCCCTTCGCCGCTGTGGCGATGTTCGGGGCCGGGGTGTGGATGCTGGCCGTGCACCCGGACGACTGGGGTGGCCGGTGGGCGGGCCTGGCGAACTACCTGCGGGTGTCGCTGTTGATCCTGTGCGCTGTCATGATCGCTGCCGGGGCGTGGCAGTCCGGGCGGGAACGGCGGCGCGACATCGACGACCTGATCGCCTCCACCCCGCGCCCGGGCTGGCAGCCGCTGGTGGTGGCCTGGCTCGCCGTGACACTGGCCGGCGCCGCCGGTGTGCTGGTCGCGTTCGCCGGAGCGGCGGTGCTGGTCGCCCGGGTCGCGACCTACGCCGGCGGAGGCTGGTGGTGGACCTTGGCCGTCGGCGTCCTCGCCCTGGCCGCCGCCGGCGCGGTCGGCGTCCTCGTCGGGCGACTGGTCCCGCTGCGGGTGGCGGCGCCGATCGCCGGCTTGGCCACCTACCTGGGCCTGGCCATCGTCGTCTACTGGGACGGCACGCCCGCCGCGTGGCTGTCTCCGGTCTACGGCGGCTGGGCGGTTTACTCGCTCGTCCCCGGCCGGGTCACCGTGTTGCAGGCAGCCTGGCTGGTGGCCCTGACGGTCCTGCTGCTCGCCGCCGCCGCGCGGCAGCGGCGAGCAGCCCTGCTGGCCGGCGGACTCGCCGTCGCCGCCGCCGTGCCGATCACCACCGGGCCGGGCACCCATCGCCTCCCGGCCAACCCGGCCGCGGTAGAGCTGGTGTGCACGAGCAGCGGCCCCCAGGTGTGCCTGTCCCGGATCAACGCCTTCCTGATCGACGACGTCACCGCGGTCGTGCAGCCGATCCTGGCCCGTCTCGACGGGATACCCGGAGCGCCCCGGCGGGCGGTCGACCAGGCCGCACAGCCGGACGGCCAGTCCGTCGAGCAGAACGACGACACGGTCTGGCTGAACCTCGGTTCCCAGTCCACCGCGCTCGGCGGCTTGACCAGCCCCGAACACCTGCGTGCGGACTTCCGGCAGGTGACCCGCGCCAGATGTGAGGACCCCTCCGGGGTCCGCAGAATCGACCAGCGGGTCTACCGGACCGACACCCTGGCCACCGACTGGATGCTCGACGAGGCAGCTACCCCCGACGATGTATCCCTCACCAGGCTCCGCGCACTACCGGAGCCGGCGCAGCGTGCCTGGTTCGCCACCTACCTCGACGCGGCCGACCGATGCGACGCCCAAGCCCTGATCCGGCTCGGCCAGCAACCGTGACCCGGCGGCTTCTCACGCTGCACCTGCGCTCCCGGGGCGCGTCAACCTTCGTGGCTGGTGTCGGCGTCATCACGCTGCTGGCCTGGGCCGCCGGAACCTGGCTCGCCGGCAGGCCCTACTTCGACGGACCCGCCGCCCGCGTCCCCGTGGTCGCACTCGCACCGCTGCTGGCCGCCCTACTGCTGGGGCCCACCCTCGCCGGCGCTGACGAGGACCTCGAACGCAGCACGCCCCTGCCGTGGCGGGTCTGGCGAGCCGGTCACCTTCTCGTCGCCGCTCTCGTCACCGCCATGGCGCTCAGCCTGGCCGGGCTGCGGGAGTCCGACACGTTCGGCGCCCATGCACTGGTGCGCAACGCTCTCGGTTGTATCGGACTGGTCGCCAGCGGCGCAGTGCTGCTCGGCGCGCGGCTGGCGTGGCTGCCCGCCTTCGTCTACGTGTGCGCCGTCTACGCCGCCGCTCCACGCCATACCGGTGCGGTCGTCGCGGCTTGGGCCTGGCCGATCCAGCCCTCCACCACGACAGCATCCTGGCTCACCGCCGTCACGATCTTCGCCGTCGGTGCGGCGGGATACGTTCACGGCGGGTCCCGCGCGCCGGCTGGGCGCCGCTTTCGTTCGAGAGGTGCGCCGGTGACCTGCAACAGAGTCGGCGTGAGCGGCCATAGTGTGGTGTGAGGCATCAGGTACGGCCGTCGGACGAGGAGCTGTGGTCCTCGATCGCCGCCGGTGAAGAGTCGGCGTTCGGTCGGCTCTTCGACCGGTACTCCCGCCCGGTCTACAACCACGCGTTCCGGCAGACCGGCTCGTGGGCGACGGCCGAGGACGTCACCCAGGCGACGTTCCTCGTCGCGTGGCGCCGCCGCCACGACGCCCGGCTGGTGGACGGCTCGGCGCTGCCGTGGCTGCTGGTCGTCGCCACCAACGCGGTCCGCTCCGAGTGGCGGTCGGCGCGCCGGTGGCTGGCGCTGATACGGCGTCTACCGGCGGAGCGGTACGCCGATGGTGACCTCGCAGACGAGGTTTCCGCGCGGCTCGACGACGAGCGGCGGATGGCCGAGGTCCTCTCGGTTCTCCGCCGGTTGTCACCGGCCGAGCGGGAGGCGGTGGCCTTGTGCCTGTGGTCCGGCGTGTCGTACCCGGACGCGGCAGCCGTGCTGGGAATCAGTGAGGTGGCGGTGCGGTCCAGGGTCAGTCGCGCGCGCAGCCGCCTGGCTCGCCTGGTGCCCGAGGAGATCCAGGAGGGGAAGCGGTGAACGACATTCTCGACCTACCTGCGGAGCGGGACCTGCCGCCGGGGACGGCGCGCGCGATGCGGGCCCGGATCCTCGGCTTCGTGAGGCCGCGCCCAGCTCGTACCCCACGACTGCGCATCGCCGTGGCCGGGGCGGTGCTGCTGGCTGTGGCGTCCGGTGCCGCGGCGGTGGTGTGGGAGCGGCCGGACCGATCGACCGTGCAGGTGTTGGCCATGGGGGCCGGGGAGCTGTCGCCGACGCTGCAGGACGCGGCCGAGCGGTGCCTTCGGTGGAACTCCCCGCAACGGCAGGCCCGGCAGGACCCGAGCGAGCAACCCGTCCCGGTGTCCCTGGCCGATTTGGCGGTGGCCATCGAGCGGGGTGACCGCGCGCTGGTGTTGTTCATGAACGACGTCGGCTACGCCACCTGCGACGCCGAGTCGCCTCGAATGGCTCGGGAGTCCGGCGGGGGCGCCACCGAGCCCTGGCCGCACGGTGAGTGGCTGCCCGGGCCGGTGCAGCGGCTGCTGCTGACCTCCACCGAGTTCGACGGTGGGGACGTCAGCGTCAGCGGCCGGGTCAGCGTGCGTGTCCACCGGCTCGTGCTCGACCACGGTGACGGCCACATCACGGCAGCCCGGCTCTCCGGGGGCGCGTTCGGCCTGATGACCAGCGGCGCCAGACTCAAGGCCGGCAACGCCCCTGAACTGGTCAGTTACGACGCCAAGGGGGCGGAGATCGACAGGCGTCCGCTGTTTCAGGCCGAAGACCAGCTGGAGCACTGCTACGCGGGTCCGGACGGGAAGCGGATCTACGGCAAGCCAACCAGTGGCTGCCGGCCGGCCGAGAAGTGGCGAGGGTAGCCACCGTTGGAGGCTGACTGCGGCTTCGGCGTTGGTCGTCACTCGCGGGTCAGCCCTGGTGGCAGCGCGTCCTCGTCGGCTCGGACCTGGCGGGCGTTGGCCAGGGGGTCGCGTTCGAGGGTGTGGATCAGTGGTGCCGGGCCGCCGACGCAGGTCCAGGTGTCGTCCCAGAGCGCGGAGACCAGCCACGATCGGTCGGCGGGGAAGAACAGGTCGGGTAGCGCGCCGTGCGGGTGGCGTATGTGACCACCGGTGCGCCAGGTGAGGGCTTGCTCGGGGCCGGCCTCGACCAGCACGTACGGCCAGTTCCAGTAGAGGAACACCCTCGGGGCGTGGGGGAAGACGACGTCGTGGGCGCCGGTGTCGAGGTAGGCCAGCCACCAGGGCTGATCGGGGGTGTGCGTGGTGAGGTCCTCGACCAGGGCGTGCTCGTAGGCGGCGGCGGTGACGTCGTCGGCCTGGTACGTGGTGGCGTAGGCGTCGAAGACCAGCGGGATGGCGGTGGTGATCGAGACACCGGCAGTGGTGTGACCAGCGATCCAACTCACGTCGGCGGCGGCACCGATGCGCCAACTCCGCCCGTCCTTGCTGACCTGCACACCGCTATTCAAGCCGCTGCAGCGACGGTTGGCGTGGGAATCAGGCCGGTCGCGGAGCGGCGGCCCCGCGCCCCCGTTATGGGCAGTCACGCCGTACGCCTTCCCCGCGCTCGATGGAGCGCTGATGCTCCCCGGGTTCCCGCACATGGTGTCCGGGCGCTTACCAGCGACGGCGGCAGGCTAGGGCTGCCGTGCCCGGGGGCCGGGGTGGGGATGGCTGTGCGTGTTCGGCCGTGCCTGTGGCTGAGCTTCGAGGTGCCACTCATTCCCGCCGCGCGAGCGGGTTGGTTGAACGGGCACGGCCCTGGTGGCCGTAGACCCTGATGCCCGGAGGCGGTGGGTATGGCTGCGTGTGTTTCGCCGAGATCGTTTGGCTGACGGTAGGAGATGCCACCCGCCGCTTCGTCGTCTGTGAGATTCGGTCGACCGCTGATGGAGACCCGCGACCCGCGTTCGCATCGCTAGAAGGTGCCGGCAAACCCGAACCCGCAGACGAAGGCCATCCGAGAGACGATCAAGTAGAGGGGAGCGCGATCGTGGCGAAGCTGTGGATCGGCGTGGACATCGGCAAGACCCACCACCATGTCGCCGCCGTTGACGGTGACGGCCGGCTGGTCTACTCCCGCCGGGTCGCCAACGACGAAACCGCCCTGCTCACCGTCATGGCTGAGGTGTCGACGCACGGCCGGCCGGTCTGCTGGGCGGTCGACGTCACCACCGGCCTGTCCGCGTTGCTGCTGACCCTGCTATGGCGGCGGCAGGTCCAGGTCCGGTACGTCTCCGGCACCGTCGCGTTCCACATGGCCGCCGCGTTCGCCGGGGAGAACAAGAACGATGCCCGCGATGCGGTGGTGATCGCCCAGACCATCCGCATGCGCCCCGACATCCCCGTCCTGGAGCCGTCCGACCGGCTCCTCGCCGAACTGACTGTGCTGACCAGCTACCGCGCTGACCTCGTCGGGCAGCGCGTCGCCACCCTGTTCCGGTTGCAGGAGTTGCTCACCGGGATCAGCCCCGCCCTGGAGCGGGCCGTGGACCTCAACCGGAAAGGCCCGATGATGGTCCTCGCCTGCTGGCAGACCCCGGCGGCGATCCGGCACGCCGGCGTCGACCGGATCACCGCCCTGCTCCGCCGCGGCCACGTCAAGAACGCCGTCCACGTCGCCGAGGCGCTGGTCGCCGCCGCCCGGCAGCAGACCGCCACCCTGCCCGGCCAACGCGCCGCCGCTGTGGTGGTCGGGCAGATGGCCACCGAGATCCTCGCCCTCGACCAACGCATCGCCGCCGTCGACGGCCTCATCGCCGAACACCTCGACCAGCACCCACTCACGCCGATCGTCAGCAGCCTGCCCGGCATGGGACCCCTACTCACCGCCGAACTGCTCGTCCACACCGCCGGCATGACCGAATACGACAACGCCGCGAAACTGGCCGCCCACGCCGGCCTGGCACCTGTCTCCCGCGACTCCGGAACGGTCTCCGGAAATCATCGCCAGCCTCGCCGCTATCACCGACGGCTGCGGCACATTCTGTGGATGGCCGCGTTTACCGCCGCCCGGGAATGCCCTGCCTCCCGCGCGTACTACGAGAAGAAACGCGGCGAAGGCAAAAACCACCGGCAAGCCATCCTCGCCCTCGCCCGACGACGCGTCGACGTCCTCTGGGCTCTTGTCCGTGACGGCAAGACCTTCACCCGACCGGCACCGGCGATCCGCGCCGCAGCCTGAACCAGCACGCTCCCCGCCGACGCGCCCCCGGTCCCGCCGGCCACTCGACCCTGCCCACCAAGATCAACCAGAGTCGCATGGAGACTCCTCCAGCGGATGCCAACCCGGGTGAACCGGTGCCAACGCGAGCCACTGCGGCCGACCGCCGGTCGCAAACCGGGGTTCGTGTGCTCGAGCTGTGGTCCTGGGCTGGGACAACGGCGGTCCGGGGAACGTGGGTGAAGGTGGGCCACTCCCTGCCACCCCAGGTGAACCCCCAGGTCGCTAGACTAGGCGCTCGCGCCCTCGTAGCTCAGGGGATAGAGCATCGGTTTCCTAAACCGTGTGTCGCAGGTTCGAATCCTGCCGGGGGCACCACATTCCGCCTACGGGCTGACCGTTCCCGACAGGTTGCTGACCCGACCCATCACGTCGAAGTCGATACGCAGGACCGACCCGCCCCGATCCTGCGCCGTCACCGACATCGGCGCCCGATCCAGCCGCCACCCCTGCTGGTGCAGGAACGACTCGACGGCGACGCGGTGCTCCACCGGGAAGGACTGAAGGGCCTGCGTCAGGACGGTCAGCGCCCGCTCGGGCCGGACCGGCGCGGTGATCTGCGGTGGGGCGTCGTCGAGGTGGAAGAAGACGGCGCCGCCGTCGTACGGCCCGCGGTAGTAGCAGCGGCCGGTCAGGCCGGACGCCAGCAGGGCGAGGCGGTGTCCGTCGGCGCGCTGAAGCGGGAACGTGGGTTCGGTGAGTTCGGCGACCCGTTGGCGGTGCCCGTACTCGCGAAGCCAGCCGGCCAGATGCAGCAACGCCGGCGGGAGGTTGCTGGCGTCGTTGGCCCAGGCCCACAGCCAGGTGCCGTTGTCGTGGCTCTCGGTGCCGAGGAGCTGGACGCGGTACCGCAGGTCGGTCCCGAACGTCGCGATGCCGTCGGGCACGTCGAGCTGCCAGTCGCGCTCGCCGAGCAGGTCGGCCAGCGCCATCTGGCGGGCCAGGCCGGTGCCGACATGTTCGGCGAAGAGTCGATCAAACGTCGGCATCGCCGCAGTGTGCCAGACCATTCAGCGCG
Source organism: Micromonospora globosa (assembly GCF_000717585.1). NCBI lineage: Bacteria > Bacillati > Actinomycetota > Actinomycetes > Micromonosporales > Micromonosporaceae > Micromonospora > Micromonospora globosa. The sequence continues at coordinate 65,014 of NZ_JNZR01000028.1, read as the reverse complement.
GGACGGCCCCGCGTCCGGCCGGAGCCGGAGCGCGGGGCCGGCGGGTCAGCGGACCAGCGCTGCCACCAGCGTCCCGATGCAGGCGACGACGGCGGCGATGATCGGACTGAGCGTCTTGATGTACGCCAGGATGAGCCGGTGCCGGTCGGTCGGCTCGGCAACGGTTTCGTCCTCGTCCTCTGGTGTCTCGAAGTCTGACCCGTGAGGGATTACAGTCAACGTGACTCCTTCCGTTGCAGCGGTGGAGTCGAATGCGGCGTCCGGTGGCAGCCGGGCGCCGCCCTCTGTGCGAGGCGACGCAGTGCCGTTCGACCGTTCGAGCATCCTCCCGGCGGACGGCTAGCACAAGAGTGGGCAATTCACTGTCGGGTACCTGACAAGCAGATGCATCGCATCGAGAAAATTTCGGTGCCATCTCTTGCCAAATGCAATTTTCCGTGAAGCAGTTCAACTCAGCGTGACTACGCCAAAGCACATGGTGAGCATTAGTGTCGTCAGGCGCGCCAGGCCGCGGGACCGGCCCGCGGCACGCCGGCTACGAGACGAGGAAGCCGGTGGAGGAGCGGGTCAGGACGCCGGTCATCGGGAAGCGGGCGGAGCCGTTCCACCAGTGCCACGCCACGGCCCAGGCGCCCTGGCCGGACGGCAGCGCGTCGTGCGAGGCGCAGTCGGCCATGCCGACGCTGTTGCCGGAGCCGTGGACCAGGACCGGTACGTACAGCCTGCCGGTCGCGCCGCAGCGCGCGCCGGTCCCGGCGCCGACTGTGGTGCCGTAGGTGACGTAGGAGCCGTCCTTCGCCAGCAGGGTGTCCGGGTCGGCCAGCGGGAAGGTGGACGAACCCGCCGGCGTGGACATGTCGTCGGCGGGCGCGGCGGCGGCCGGCACCCCTCCGTCGATGAAGGTAAGTATCAGCCCGAACGCTGTCGACGATCGACGATCCCGTCGACGGGGGAGCGCTGACGCCGGGAGCGGGAAGCGGGGCCGCCCGGAGACCCGCCGGGTTACGCTCCGTCGAGGGGACGTGTCACCCGCCGGGCGCTCAGGCCGGTGCCAGGACCCGTCGGTACCCTGGCAGGTCCTGGCCTGTCCGCGACGACATGAGGTATTCGTGAACGATCTTCGAGTGGTGGCGTTCGATCTCGACGACACCCTGGCGATTTCCAAGTCCCAGATCGATCGTCGGATGGCGGAGTTGCTCGGCCACCTGCTCACCGAGGTGGACGTGCTGGTCATCTCCGGTGGCCGGTTCGAGCAGTTCCAGTCGCAGGTGCTCGCCCACCTCGACCTCACCGAGGAGCAGCGCGACCGGCTGCACCTGATGCCGACCTGCGGCACCCGCTACTACCGCTGGTCCGACGGGGACTGGCGGCAGGTCTACGCGGAGGATCTGACCGAGGCCGACAAGGCCCGTGTCGTCGCCGCGCTCACCGAGTCGGCGCAGGCGCTGGGCCTGTGGGAGGCGAAGACCTGGGGCGACATCATCGAGGACCGGGGCAGCCAGATCACGTTCTCCGCGCTGGGGCAGTCCGCCCCGCCGGCCGAGAAGTACGGCTGGGATCCGGACGGCGACAAGAAGCGCCGACTGCGGGACGCGGTCGCGGCGAAGCTGCCCGACCTGGAGGTGCGTGGCGGCGGCTCGACCTCGATCGACGTCACCCGCAAGGGCGTGGACAAGGCGTACGGCATGCGGAAGCTGCTGGAACACCTGGACCTGAAGATCGACAACGTGCTCTTCGTGGGTGACCGCCTGGACGTGGGTGGCAACGACTACCCGGTCAAGGCGATGGGCATCCGCTGCGTCGCGGTCACCCGCTGGGAGGAGACCGCCGACTACGTCGAGAAGCTCGTCGACGACCTGGTGCAGCAGCGCGCCGAGCGCGCCTGAGCACAGCCCGCAGCAGAGCCCGCCGGTTCCGGAACCGGCGGGCTCTGGCGGTATCGACGGTGATGAGGTAGGAACAGCCGAGAGAGCGCTCTCCCGTCCCATCACCGAACAGGCAGGCAGATGCGATCACCCGACCCCTCCCGCCGCCGTTTCCTCACGCTCACCGCCTCCGCGGCCTCGCTCACCGCCCTCGGCCTCCCGGCCGGCGCCGCGGCTGCGTCCCCGGCCGCATCGCCGGCCGCGCGCCCCGGTCGCGAGCCCGACTTCGGCCCGAACGTCTTCGTGTACGACCCCAGCACGCCGGTCGAGGAGATCCAGTCCACGCTGGACCGGCTGTTCACTGCCCAGGAACGCAACGAGATGGGCTTCGACAGGTACGCCGTGCTGTTCAAGCCCGGCCGCTACGAGGTGGACGCCCGGCTCGGCTACTACACGACTGTGGCCGGTCTCGGCGCCCACCCGGACGACGTGGAGATCCACGGCGCGGTCCGGGTGGTCGGGCAGCCGGACCCGAACTCGCCCGCCGGCATCTCCGCGCTCACCAACTTCTGGCGCTCGGCGGAGAACCTCGCTGTCACCCCGACCGACTGGTCGAACCAATGGGCCGTCTCGCAGGCGTCACCGATGCGCCGGGTGCACGTCAAGGGCGTGCTGTGGCTGGAACCCGGCAACGGCGGTTACTCCAGCGGCGGCTACATCGCCGACTCCAAGGTGGACGGCATCACCATCAACGGTTCCCAGCAGCAGTGGCTCACCCGGGACAGCGAACTCGGCGGCGAGTGGACCAACGGCGTGTGGAACCAGGTCTTCTCCGGCGTCATCGGCGCGCCCGCGCAGGGCTTCCCCGACCCGCCGTACACCACGCTGCCGACCAGCCCGGTCACCCGGGAGAAGCCGTACCTGTTCGTCGACGCCCGCGGGGCCTGGCGGGTCGCCGTACCGCGCCTGCGCCGCGACACCGCCGGCACCACCTGGGCCACCGGCGGCGCGCCGGTGCCGTCGCTGCCGCTGTCCGCGTTCTACCTGGCCCGGCCCACCGACTCGGCCAAGCGGATCAACGCCGAACTGGCCCGGGGCCGGCACCTGCTGCTCACCCCCGGCGTCTACCACCTGGACCGGGCCCTGCGGGTACGCCGCCCGGACACCGTCGTGCTCGGCCTCGGCATGCCCAGCCTGGTGCCGGACCGCGGGGACGCGGCGCTGCGGATCGAGGACGTGGACGGGGTCCGCATCGCCGGGGTGCTCGTGGACGCCGGGCCGGTCGAGTCGCCGGTGCTGGTCGAGGTCGGTACGCGGCACTGCCACCGGTCGCACGCCACGAACCCGATCTCGCTGCAGGACGTCTTCTTCCGCATCGGCGGCCCGTACGCCGGGCGGGCGGTGACGAGTCTGGTGGTGCACAGCCGGCACACGCTCATCGACAACATCTGGGCCTGGCGCGGCGACCACGGCCGGGCCGGCACGATCGGCTGGACCGTGAACACCGCTGCCACCGGCGTGATCGTCAACGGCGACGACGTGACCGCGTACGGGCTGTTCGTCGAGCACTACCAGCGCTGGCAGACGATCTGGAACGGCGAGCGCGGCCGGACCGTGTTCTACCAGAGCGAACTGCCCTACGACCCGCCGAGCCAGGCGGCCTGGCGCAGCCCGACCGGCAACGGCTGGGCGTCGTACAAGGTGGCCGACCACGTCCGCACGCACGAGGCGTGGGGACTGGGCGTGTACTCGTACTTCAACCAGGGCGTGGACATCCGCTGCGACCGGGGGATCGAGGCGCCGCGCCGGGCCGGGGTGCGGTTCCACGACGCGATCACCGTGTTCCTGGACGGCAGCGGCGGCATCGAGCGCACGATCAACGAGATCGGCACGCCTGTCGTCGGGTCGTACGGCACCAGCACGGTGGTCACCTACCCCTGACCGCGAGGGCGGCCCGGCCGGTGCGGGACCGGCCGGGCCGCGCCCGCTCACGCCGCGAGCTGGTCGACGCGGGTGAGCACCTGGTCGACGAGGCCGTACTCGCGGGCCTGCTCGGCGGTGAACCAGCGGTCGCGGTCCCAGTCGCGCTGGATCTCCTCCAGCGTCCGCCCGCTGTGCTGGGCGATCAGCTCCTGCATGGTGCGCTTCACGTGCAGCATGTTCTCGGCCTGGATGGTGATGTCCGCGGCGGTGCCGCCCATCCCGCCGGACGGCTGGTGCATCATGATCCGCGAGTGCGGCAGCGCGAACCGCTTGCCCGCCGCCCCGGCGCAGAGCAGGAACTGGCCCATCGAGCCGGCCATCCCGAGCGCCAGCGTCGCCACGTCGTTCTTGACGTACCGCATGGTGTCGTAGACGGCCATGCCGGCGCTGACCGAACCACCCGGCGAGTTGATGTAGAGGAAGATGTCGCGCTCCGCGTCCTCGGCCGCGAGGAGCAGGATCTGCGCGCAGATCTGGTTGGCCGACGCGTCGGTGACCTCGGTGCCGAGGAAGATGATCCGCTCCTTCAGCAGCCGCTCGAAGACCCGGTCGCCGAACGCCGGCTGTCCCTCGTCGAGCATCCAGATGCCACCCATCGCCGCCCACCTCCGTACGCCGGTGGGCGGGGGACCGCCCGGGAACCCGGCGGTCTCCAGCGTCCGCCGGGCGCACCCGTGCGGCCCAGGCTTTCTGCCGGCGGCAGATTCGCCCTGGGCAGAAGCTACGCGGCGACCGGCCGCCGCCGGCCCGCGCGGGCTCGCCGCCGGGCGACAGTGACGGAGGTACGCGGACGGGGGCGGACGGCCGGGGCGGAGGGAGCCGGCCAGATCCGGATGCCGCCGGCGAACCCGATCGGCGTGGCGGCGTCGAGGGGCGCACCGAGCGGCGCCGGCACCAGGCCGAAGGGCCGCAGCGCGCCGCCCAGCAGCGGCGTGGCGGTGACCGGGCGGCGGGCGACGTGCGGCCGGAGCGAGACGGCAGGTCGCCGGGTCACTGGTGGGCGGGGCGACACGGCCGGGCGGCGCGTGACGGACAGCCGCGGCGGGCCGACCCGCAGCTGTGGCCCGGTGCGGGCGGTCGGCACCCGGTCGAAGCGGGCCGCCGAGACCCCGGGGCCGACCGGGGCCGGACGCTCCCGGCGCAGCTCGTCGCGGGCCTCTTCGAGCAGGTCGGCGAGGTGGATGCCGAGCGCGCGGCAGATCGCGGCCAGCACCTCGGAGGAGGCCTCCTTGCGGCCGCGTTCGACCTCGGAGAGGTAGGGCAGGGAGACGCCGGCGGCCAGGGCCACCTCGCGCAGCGTGCGGCCCTGGCGCAGGCGGATGCGCCGGAGCACCCCGCCGATCACGCGTCGCAGCAACGACATGCCGGCCTCCTCGCGGTCGCCGTCCCGGACGTCCCCATCATGCCCCGTCCACGCCCCCGGAAGCGCCCCGGCCGTTCCGTTCGGCACCCGGCGGGCCGAATCCCCACGTACCCGTTATCTTGTGGGCGTGCAGGCGACGGTGGCGGAGCAGGGCCGACGGTGATCCATTTTCCCGCGCAACGGCGGGGGCCGCTGAGCGCGCTGAGTCTGCGCCTGCTCGCCGCCCTCGGCCTGGTCTTCGCCACGGTGGCGGTGGTCTGGCTCGACCGCGACGGCTACCGCGACGTGGACGAGAGCGGCCTGAGCCTGCTCGACTGCTTCTACTACGTGGTGGTCTCGCTCTCCACCACCGGGTACGGCGACATCACCCCGGTCAGTTCGTCGGCGCGGCTGGCGAACGTCCTGTTCATCACCCCCGCCCGGGTGCTGTTCCTGATCATCCTGGTCGGCACCACCCTGGAAGTCCTGACCGAGCAGTACCGCACCGGCCGTCGCCTGTCGCGGTGGAGGAGAACCGTGAAGGACCACGTCATCATCTGCGGCTACGGCACCAAGGGCCGCAGCGCGGTCTCCGCCCTGCTGGAGAACGGCACGGACAAGTCCAAGATCGTGGTGGTCGAGCGGAGCGGGCCGGCGCTGCGGCAGGCCACCTCCAACGGGCTGGTGACGATCGAGGGTTCGGCGACCCGCTCGTCGGTGCTGGAGCAGGCGCACGTGCGTACCGCGAAGTCGGTCATCATCGCGACGGACAGCGACGACGCGTCGGTGCTGGTGGCGCTCACGGTCCGGCAGCTCACCGCCGGTCAGGTACGCATCATCGCGGCGGTCCGGGAGGCGGAGAACGCGCCGCTGCTCAAGCAGAGCGGCGCGCACCACGTGATCGTCTCGTCGGCCACGGCCGGGCGGCTGCTCGGCCTGTCCACCTCGGCCCCGCCCCTGATCGACGTGGTGGAGGACCTGCTCACCCCGGGTCAGGGCATGGCGCTGGCCATGCGGTCGGCCGAGCGCGACGAGGTGGGGCGCTCCCCGCGTGAGCTGGAGTCGCTGGTCATCGCGCTGGTCCGCCGGGGCAAGGTGGTCACGCTCAACGACCGCGCGGGCGCGGTGATCGAGACCGGCGACATGCTCGTCCACGTCCGGGACGACCGGCCGCAGGCCACCACCGCGATCTGACCCGGCCCCGCTGAGCGCCAGCGGTCAGCAGGCGCCCGGGCCGCCCTCCGCGATCACTTCGCCGCAGGTCGACGACCGGCCCTGGGTGGCCCGTCGCAGCAGGTCGTAGAGCAGGTCCCGCTCGCCCGGAGCCAGCGCGCCGAGGACCTCCTCCTCCGCCCCGGCGAGCGCGCACTCCGCCTCGCGCAGTCGCTTCGTGCCCGCCTCGGTGAGGCGTACCTCGTGCCGGCGGCGATCCTCCGGGGAGCGGCGGCGCTCGGCCAGGCCGTCCGCCTCCAGGTCGTTGAGCAGGCCGACCACGTTCGTGCTGTCGATCTGGAGCGTGCCGGCGAGCGCCTGCTGGCTGATTCCGCCGGCGTCGCGCAGCACGGTGAGCGCCACCAGGTGGCGGGGGCGCAGGCCCAGCGGGGCGAGCACCGATTCCGAGCGCAGCCGCATCCGCCGGGCCAGGTGGTCGAGCAAAGGCCCGGAGCGGCGCTCGGACTCCTCGACCGGTGCGGCGGACATGTGACCCAGTTTACGCGGCCCGGGGAACATCGACCTGCTATAAATAGTTGGTCCTACACGAACGATCGATGGAGGAGGAAGAAATGGCTCACCTGTTGCACATCGACTCGAGCATCACCGGGGAGCGTTCGGTCAGCCGGCGGCTCACCGCCCGCGCCGCCGCCGCGTGGCGCGCCGCCCATCCGGACGGCACCGTCACCTACCGCGACCTGGGTCAGAACCCGCTTCCGCACCTCGACACGGCGAGCGGCCTCGCGCGCATGGTCCCGCCGGATCAGCACACGCCCGAGCAGCAGGCGTCCTGGCGGCTGACCGAGGAGGTCGTGGCCGAGGTGAAGCGGGCCGACACGGTCCTGCTCGGGCTCCCGCTCTACAACTACGGCCCGCCCAGCAGCGTGAAGTCCTGGGTCGACCACCTGATCGCCCCCGGCATCGCGTACGACCCGGTCACGAACGCCGGGCTGCTCGGCGACCGCCAGTTCGTCGTCCTGGTCAGCCGCGGCGGCGGGTACGGCGTGGGCACCCCGCGGGAGGGCTGGGACCACGCCGAGCCGTGGCTGCCGCACGGCCTGTCCCTGACCGGGCTGGAGCCGCGGTTCATCTGCGCCGAGCTGACCCTGGCCCCGGTCAACCCGGCGATGGCCGAGCTGATCCCGCTGTTCGAGCAGAGCCTCGCCGCGGCCGAGCGGGCCGTCGACGAGCTGTGGGTGCCCGCCTCGGCGGCCGCCTGACCGGGCCGCGTCACACGCGAAGGGCGGGCCGTTCCGCGGGGGAACGGCCCGCCCTCTCGCATGACGGGTCAGCGGCGGATCAGAGGATCGTCCAGGTGTCGCCGCTGCCGAGCAGCGCGGAGAGCTGCTGCTCCGGGGTCTGGTCGACGGTGGCCTTGGCGGCCGCGACCTGCTCCTGCACCACGCTGTCGTAGGAGGGACGGTCCACCGACCGGAACACCCCGATCGGGGTGTTGCTCAGGTCCAGGCCGGGCAGGCGGGACAGCGCGAACGCGTACGCGGGGTCGGCCACGCCCGCGTCGTGCACGACGATCTCCTCGGCCGGCGTGTTCGCGGTCTCCCGGACCTCCAGCCCGAAGCCACCGGGCGGGTGGACGACGCAGAACTGCCCGTCCTTGCCGAACGTGATCGACTGCCCGTGCTCCAGCCGGATCAGGAAGTCGTCCCGGGTGGCCGGCTCCTTCAGCGGGTCGAACGCGCCGTCGTTGAAGATGTTGCAGTTCTGGTAGATCTCCACGAACGCCGAACCCTCGTGCTGGGCGGCGGCCCGCAGCACCGACTGGAGGTGCTTGCGGTCCGAGTCGATCGTCCGGGCCACGAACGTCGCCTCGGCGCCGAGCGCCAGCGACAGCGGGTTGAACGGGGCGTCCGCCGACCCGACCGGCGTCGACTTGGTGATCTTGCCGACCTCGGAGGTGGGCGAGTACTGGCCCTTGGTCAGCCCGTAGATCCGGTTGTTGAACAGCAGGATCTTGAGGTTCACGTTGCGGCGCAGCGCGTGGATCAGGTGGTTGCCGCCGATGGAGAGCGCGTCGCCGTCACCGGTGACCACCCAGACCGACAGGTCCGGCCGGGACACCGACAGGCCGGTGGCGATCGCCGGGGCGCGGCCGTGGATCGAGTGCATCCCGTACGTGTTCATGTAGTACGGGAAGCGCGACGAGCAGCCGATGCCCGAGACGAAGACGATGTTCTCCCGGGGGATGTTCAGCTCCGGCATGAAGCCCTGTACGGCCGCCAGGATGGCGTAGTCACCGCAACCGGGGCACCAGCGCACCTCCTGGTCGGACTTGAAGTCCTTGGCGGTGAGCTTGAGGGCGACGGGCTCAGGCATTCTTCAGGACCTCTTCCAGCATCGTCTCCAGCTCGGCGGCCGTGAACGGCAGGCCGCGGACCTGGTTGTAGCCGATCGCGTCGACCAGGTACTTCGCCCGGATCACGTGGGCGAGCTGGCCGAGGTTCATCTCCGGTACGACCACCTTGTCGTAGCGGCCCAGCACCTCGCCGAGGTTCGCCGGCATCGGGGCCAGGTGCCGCAGGTGGGCCTGGGCCACCGAGAGCCCGCGCTGGCGCAGGCCACGGCAGGCGGCGCCGATCGGCCCGTACGTCGAGCCCCAGCCCAGCACCAGCACCCGGGCGTCGCCGTCCGGGTCCTCCACCTCGACGTCCGGCACCGGGATGGTCTCGATGCGGGCCGCCCGGGTCCGCACCATGAAGTCGTGGTTCGCCGGGTCGTACGAGATGTCGCCGGTCTTGTCGGCCTTCTCCAGGCCGCCGATCCGGTGCTCCAGACCGGCCGTGCCGGGCACCGCCCACGGGCGGGCCAGCGTCTGCGGATCCCGCAGGTACGGCAGGAACGTGGTGCCGTCCTCGCCGTTGGGCTCGGTGGCGAACTCGACCCGCAGGTCGGGCAGCGACTCCACGTCGGGCAGCAGCCACGGCTCGGAGCCGTTGGCGACGTAGTTGTCCGACAGCAGGATCACCGGGGTGCGGTAGGTCAGCGCGATCCGGGCCGCCTCCAGCGCCGCGTGGAAGCAGTCCGACGGCGACTTCGGCGCGATCACCGCGACCGGCGCCTCGCCGTGCCGGCCGTACAGGGCCATGTTCAGGTCGGCCTGCTCGGTCTTGGTGGGCATGCCGGTGGACGGCCCGGCCCGCTGCACGTCGACGATGACCAGCGGCAGTTCCAGCGCCACCGCCAGGGAGATCGTCTCGCTCTTGAGCGCCACACCCGGGCCGCTCGTGGTGGTCACGCCGAGCGAGCCGCCGTACGACGCGCCGAGCGCCGCACCGACCGCGGCGATCTCGTCCTCGGCCTGCATGGTGACCACGCCGAACTTCTTGTGCTTGCTCAGCTCGTGCAGGATGTCCGAGGCCGGCGTGATCGGGTACGCGCCGAGGAACACCGGCAGCCCGGAGCGCACCCCGGCGGCCACCAGGCCCAGCGACAGCGCCGCGTTGCCGGTGATGTTCCGGTACGTGCCCGGCAGCATCTTGGCCGGCTTGACCTCGTACCGGACGGAGAAGTCCTCGGTGGTCTCGCCGAAGTTCCAGCCGGCCCGGAACGCGGCCACGTTCGCCGCCACCAGCTCGGGGCGGGCCGCGAACTTGCGCTCCAGGAAGCGCAGCGTGGACTCGTACGGACGGGAGTACATCCAGCTCAGCAGCCCGAGCGCGAACATGTTCTTGGCCCGCTCGGCGTCCTTCTTGGACACGTCGTGCTCGGCCAGCGCGCCAATCGTCATCGAGGTGAGCGCCACCGGGTGCACCGCGTACCCGGCGAGCGAGTCGTCGTCGAGCGGGCTGGCCGCGTAGCCGACCTTCGCCAGGTTGCGCCGGGTGAACTCGTCGGTGTTGACGATGATGTCGGCCCCGCGCGGCAGGTCGGCCAGGTTGGCCTTCAGCGCGGCCGGGTTCATCGCCACCAGCACGTTCGGCGCGTCACCCGGGGTCAGGATGTCGTAGTCGGCGAAGTGCACCTGGAAGCTCGACACGCCGGGCAGAGTCCCGGCGGGAGCGCGGATCTCGGCGGGGAAGTTGGGCAACGTGGAGATGTCGTTGCCCAGTTGCGCCGTCTCCGAGGTGAACCGGTCGCCGGTGAGCTGCATGCCGTCGCCGGAGTCACCGGCGAACCGGATGACCACCCGGTCCAGCTGACGGATCTGCTTGGTCACACCCGCACCTCGCTTAACTGAGCGCCGTCGCCCTCGCCGGCCCGGCCCGCTCCGATTCTCACGTCAGAGCCTACGTCGCCACGTTAGGGCCACCTTGGTCGAGGTCCGACGTATGGGACTGGATCGGGCCGCTGTATGCCCTGCTTTGCAGCGTTTAGTACCTGGGCCCGTAACCCAGATCACCACATATCCATGATCACCGGTCGGTGATCGGACGCTCCGGCACGGTGATGTCGCTGCGGCGGCGCAGCGAACGGGTCGCCAGAGTCAGTGCGAGCACGACCAGGAGACCGGACACGGCGATCAACGCGACGGCGGTCCCCCGGACCGAGGTGTCGTCGCCGTCCCGTTCGCCGGCGGCGACGAGCACGCCCTGCGAGCCGGTCGGGGCCGGCGCCCCGCCGGGCGGGACGGCGTCCGCCGCCGCCGCGCTGATCCGGAAGCTCATCTGCACCTGCCGGTCGCGCCCGCTACGCGGGTCGAGCCGGCCGATCACCGCGCCGGACAGGGGCGCCCGTCGCTGCGCCTCCGCTGAGGCCGCCAGCGTCAGCCGTACGGTCGCGGTCCGCCCGGCCGCCAGCGTGCCCAGTTCGCAGCGGGTCCGGTCGGCCGACACCGGGGCGCAGCCGCTCTCGGTGCCGGCCACTGTCACCCCTTCGGGCAGGAGCACCTCGATCCGGCCCGCCGCGTCGACCTTGCCGGTGTTGCCCAGCCGGACGGTGAGCGTGCTGGGCGCGCCGCTGATGTCGAACAGCACCTCGTCGGCGCGCAGCGAGATGCCGGGCACCGGCGGCCCGGGCGGGAACAGCACCGCGAAGCCCTCGTCGTCGTACGCCGCGCCGGTCACACCGGGCGCGACGGCGGTGACCTGGACCGATCCGGCCAGCGGCATGGTCCGCCAGGCGTCGCCGTCGACCCGGACCCGGATGGTCGCGCTGAACCGGGCGCCCGGCTCCGCGTCCCACCCGACGCAGCGGTGGTTGCCGCCGCCGGAGGGCTCGCAGCCCGGGGTGCCCGCGTCGGTCAGGCCGGGCGGCAGCGTGTAGCCCAGGCTGATCCGCTCCGCCCGCCCGCCGGTGTTGGTCACCGTCACCCGCAGCGTGGCCACCGTGGCGTCGGCGTTCCAGTAGGCCGGCGGGAGGACCACGTCGTCGGTGTTCACGCGTACCCCCAGGGGCCCGCCGGCCGGCTGCGCCGGCGGTGGTGGCGGGGTCTTGACCGGCGGCACGACCGGCGGGGGTGCCGGTGCCGTGGTGGCCGGCGCGGCGGTGGTCGGCGCCGGTTCGGCGGGCGCGCTCGTCGGCGGGGCCGGCGAGGTGGTGACCGGCGCCGGGGGCGTGGTGGCCGGCGGCGGCGGCTCGGTGGGCGGTGGGGCCGTCGCGGTGGTCGTCGGCTCGCCGGTGGGCGCGGGCTCGGTCGGCTCGCCGCCGGGCTCACCGCCGGGCTCACCGCCGGGCTCGCCGCCCGGCTCCACCGGCTCGATCAGCCGGAGCGCGGCGGCCGGCCCCGGGTGGGCGTCGGCCCCGGCCGGCGCCACCGCCACCAGCGCCGCGACGAGCGCGGGCGCCAGGAGCGCGAGGGTACGGCGGAGCGCGACCCGCCGAACGGGCGCAACGCGGGGGCGGGCCATCTGTCCTCCGGGACGATCAATGAGATCCCATTATTCGGTGATACTTGCCATCAAGCACTAGTCCTGCGAGGAAACGAATTCGTAACGTGTCCGGGACATCTGGACGGGACCGGTACGCTCCGGTCGTGACCGGATATCTCGGCTCGTACGCCACGCTCGGTCTGCTGCTGCTCGCCGCCGTGCTCTTCTTCGTGACGGCGTTCTCCGCGAACCGGGTGTTACGTCCGAGCCGTCCGGCCGAGCCGTGGGGCAAGCGGGCCTCGTACGAGTGCGGTCTCGACCCGGTCGGCGGCGACTGGGCCCAGATGCAGATCCGGTACTACGTCTACGCGTATCTCTACGTGCTCTTCGCGGTCGAGGCGGTCTTCCTGTTCCCGTGGGCGCTGGTCTTCGACCGGCCCGGCTTCGGCGCCACCACCGTCGTGGAGATGGGCGTCTTCGTGGCGATCGTCGCGCTCGGCATCCTCTACGCCTGGCGGCGCGGCGTCCTGCGCTGGACCTGACGCGCCGGACCGGCCCGTCAGGCCAGCCCGCGGCGGGTCACCGCCGGCGGCCGGTCGCCCCGGATCGACGCCACCATGTCCAGCACCCGGCGGGTCTCGCGGACCTGGTGAGCGCGGAACACCCGGGCGCCGAGCCAGGCCGAGACCGCCGTGGCGGCGAGCGTCCCCTCCAGCCGCTCGGGCACCGGCAGGTCGAGCGTCTCGCCGATGAAGTCCTTGTTCGACAGGGCCACCAGCAGAGGCCAGCCGGTGTCGGTCAGCTCCGCCAGCCGCCTGGTGATCTCCAGCGAGTGCCGGGTGTTCTTGCCGAAGTCGTGCGCCGGGTCGATCAGGATGCCGTCCCGGCGCACACCCAGCCCGACCGCGCGCTCGGCCAGCCCGGTCACGGTGCCGACCACGTCGGCCACCACGTCGTCGAAGGCGGCCCGGTGCGGCCGGGTACGCGGGGCGAGCCCTCCCGCGTGCGAGCAGACCAGCCCGGCGCCGGTCGCCGCGGCGACCCGGGCCAGCGCGGGGTCCGCCCCCGACCAGGTGTCGTTGAGCAGGTCCGCGCCGGCCGCGACCGCCTCCACGGCCACCTCGGCACGCCAGGTGTCGATGGAGACGACCACGTCGGGGAAGGCGGACCGGACCGCCGCGATGGTGTCCACCGTCCGGCGGATCTCCTCGGCCACGTCCACCTCGTCGCCCGGCCCGGCCTTCACCCCGCCGATGTCGATGATCTCGGCGCCCTCGTCCACCGCGCGTTCCACCGCGCGCAGCGCGCTGTCCTGGGAGAAGGTGGCGCCGCGGTCGAAGAACGAGTCCGGGGTGCGGTTGACGATCGCCATCACCACCAGCTCACCGGGGCCGAACGCCCGTCCGCCCAGCCGCAACGCCCCGGTCATGCCCGCCTCCTCGCCGCCGGACCGCACCGGCCGGTCCGACGCTATCCGGTCCCGCCCGCGCCGCCCGTGCCGGTCCCGTGCGCCGGACGCATTTACCGACCGGACGTCCCGGAGGGCTCGCCCGATCCCGGCCCGCATGCCACGATCTGTGCATGGGTGAGGTTCTGCTCCTCTTGGTCGTCGCGCTGACCGTCGCGGCTGTGGTGTTCGGGGTGACGGTGCTCGTCTCCGGCAAGGATCCGGGCCTCACGCCGGCCGAGCCGGACGGGCGGGCCGTGCCCCTGCCCGGCAGCCGTCCGCTCGACGAGTCGGACGTGTCCGACGTCCGGTTCGACACGGCGCTGCGCGGCTACCGGATGAGCCAGGTCGACGCGGCGCTGCGCCGGGCGGCGTACGACATCGGCTACAAGACCGAGCTGATCGGCGTCCTGGAGGCGGAGAACGCGGCCCTGCGGGACGGGCGGACCGAGGACGCCGACGCGCTGCGCCGGGCGCGCGAGGAGGCCGCCGCGACCCGTCCCGAGACCGAGCAGGCACCCGACCCGTCCACCCCCGAGCCGGTGGTGATCGACCTGTCCGCGCCCGAGCCGCCGGCCCGGACCGACACCGACGGGCAGCCGGGCCGCACCGACGCCGACGGCCGGGCCGGACGCGCCCCGGCCGAGGCGGGCGTGGCGGAGGCCCCCGCCGCCGCGGCGACCGAGGACACCGTCTCCCCGGCGAACGGGATCGCGGCCGGTCCGGCCGACGACGACCGGGAGCGCGGCTCGGTGGTCCGCTCGGAGTCGGCGTGACCGGCGCCGGCCGGCCGGCCGACGACTTCACCGAGGCGTCCCGCCGGGGTGCCGCCGAGGTCACCGCCACGGTGATCGTCGAGGCCCCGGCCGACCGGGTGTTCGCCGCGCTCACCGCGTGGGAGCGGCAGTCGGACTGGATCCCGCTGACCCGGGTCCGGGTGGTCGAGGGCGACGGCGGCGAGGGGAGCCTGGTCGAGGCGGTCACCGCGCTCGGCCCGGCCGTGCTCCGCGACGAGATGCGTGTGGTCCGGGTCGACGCGCCGTACGAGGTCGGTGTGGTGCACTGCGGCAAACTGCTGCGCGGCCCCGGCGTGCTGCGCTGCACCCCGATGGACCGCGACCGCACGCAGGTGGTCTGGCACGAGTGGTTCCACCTGCCGGGCGGGGCGGCCGGCCGGGTGGCGTGGCCGGTGCTCTGGCCCGGCTCGAAGTTCAGCCTCACCCAGGCGCTGAAGAAGTTCGCCCGGCTGGTCGAGCAGGGCCGCCTGCCCTGACGGGCGGTCGTTGGCGCGGCGGGGCTGTCGGTGGCCCGGCCTATCGTGGACGCCGTGACTGACCTGGTGACCGGCGCCGACGGGCTGCCGCGCTGCGCGTGGGGGGCGAGCACCCCCGACTACGCCGTCTACCACGACGACGAGTGGGGCCGGCCGCTGCGCGGCGACGACGCGCTCTACGAGCGGCTGACGCTGGAGGCGTTCCAGTCCGGCCTGTCCTGGCTGACCATCCTGCGCAAGCGGCAGGCGTTCCGGGACGCCTTCGCCGGCTTCCGGATCGAGTCGGTGGCCCGCTACGGCGAGGCCGACGTGACCCGGCTGATGGCCGACGCGGGGATCGTCCGCAACCGGGCCAAGATCGAGGCGGCGATCGCGAACGCCCGGGCCGCGTCGGAGCTGCCCGAGGGCCTCTCCGCGCTGCTCTGGTCCTTCGCGCCTCCGCCCCGGGCCGCGCGTCCCCGGTCCTTCGCCGAGGTGCCGGCCACCAGCCCGGAGTCCGTGGCGATGGCCAAGGCGCTCAAGAAGCGGGGCTTCCGGTTCGTCGGCCCCACGACCGCCTACGCGCTGATGCAGGCCACCGGCATGGTCGACGACCATCTGGCCGACTGCCACGTGAGCGGTGACCGGGCCGGGGTGTGACGGAGCGCGCCACCTCCGGCGTGATGGGATTGGGGCATGACCGACACCGAGCCGCGTACGAGCGGGACGACAGACGGTGCGACCACGACCGGAGCCTGGGCGGTGCTGCTGCCCGCCGAGCGCTTCGAGGCCGAGCGGCTCGTGCACCACGACGCGCTGGAACTGACCGGGCTGTCCGAGGCGGCCCGCCCCCGGCCCGGTGACCGGGTGGCAGTGCTCGTTGACGAGCCGCTGCGCCTGGTCGCGCTCGGCCGGGTCGCGCTCGCGTCGTCCGAGACCCGGGAGGACCCGGACGATCCGCAGTCCGACGCGGTGGCCGGGTCGCTCGTGGTCACGTACACCCGGCGGGTGCTCGACGAGCCGGTGCCGGTCGACGGCCCGGCGCCGGACGGACCGGTCGTGGCGCTCGACCCGGCCCGCTGGCGGTCGCTGGCCGACCGGCTCGGCCCGCCGCCCGCCCGCAGCACCTGGCTGGTCAGCCTGGACCTGCCGATCGAGGCCGCGTCGCGCGCCGAGGCGGTCCGGATCTTCTGGTCCTACGTGCAGGAGCTGGGCCCGCGGGAGCTGCCGGCGTTCGTCTCGCCGTACGGCGACGAGCTGGCCATGCAGGCGTTCGTGCTCGGCGTCGAGGCCAACCAGGATCCGGAAGAGGACGACTGACCTCCGGGGCCGGCCGGGGCGGTCAGCGTCCCTCGAAGACCGGCTTCTGCTTGGCGACGAACGCCGTCGTGGCGGCCCGGTGGTCGGCGGTGGCGCCGCAGATCGCCTGGGCCTGCGCCTCGGCGGCCAGCGCGTCGGCGAGCGTGCCCGCGTCGGCGATGGAGAGCTGACGCTTGATCGCCCCGTACGCGACGGTCGGGCCGGCGGCGAGCCGGGCGGCCAGTTCCTGCGCGGTCGGGAGCACCTGCTCGTCGTCGTCCACCAGCTTGGTCAGCAGGCCCAGCCGGCAGGCCTCCTCGGCGCCGACCGGCTCGGCGAGCATCAGCAGCTCGACGGCCTTGGCGTGACCGACCAGGCGGGGCAGCGTCCAGGAGGCGCCGGTGTCGGCGGCGAGGCCCACCCCGGCGAACGCCATCAGGAACCGGGTCTTCGGGCCGCCGATGCGGAAGTCGGCCAGGAACGCCAGCGAGGCGCCGGCCCCGGCGGCCATCCCGCGCACCGCGGCGACCACCGGCTTGGGCAGGTTGGCCAGCCGGGCGGCGATCGGGTTGTAGTGCGCCCGGACCGTGGCCAGCGGGTCGGCGTCCGAGGTCTCCAGCGTCCGCACGTGCTCGCGCAGGTCCTGCCCGGCGCTGAACGAGCCGCCCGCGCCGGCGAGCACGACCGCCCGGCAGGACCGGTCGGTCTCCAGCTCGGCCAGCGTGTCCCGGAGCGCCTCCTTGAGCGCCACGTCGAGCGAGTTCATCGCCGTCGGGCGGTTCAGCGTCAGGGTGACGACGGCGTCGGTGCGGTCGACGAGCAGCGGCTCGGTCACGTTCTAACGACCCTTCTGTCGGGCGAGGCGGTTGCCGGTGTCGAGGCACTGCTCGACGTACCGGTCGGCGGCCGGCCGGAGCCGGGCCGCGTGCCGGTCGAAGAAGCTGGCCGCGCTGGTGCCCGGCCAGCGCTCGGGCAGCAGTGCTGGGGGCAGTTGCGGATCCCGGAACAGGAACGTACGCCATGCGTGCACGAGCCGGAATCGGGCCGCGTACGCGTCCTCGTCGCTGCTGCGCACAGTGACGCCGGAGAGCAGCGGCTTCTGCTCGGCGACGAACCGCTCGTACGCCCGCCCGATCTCGGCCAGGTCCCAGGCGCGGCGGACCACGCCCATCGCGCCGGGGGTGCCGGCCGCGTGCGCTGCGGTGAACCGCTCGTAGCGCACGCCCGCCTCGTCGAGCAGCAGGTCGACGTCCTCACCCGGGCGGGTGGCCACCCAGGTGCAGTCGTCGAGCGTGCCGTAGCCGAGGAAGGCGAGGTTCGCGGCGAGCCGCTGCCGGTCCCGGCGGGACGAGGGCGCGGTGAGCACCAGGAGATCGAACCGTCCGTCCCAGCTGTGCCGCCCGGTCCGGTAGATCCGGGACGCCGCCTCGTCGAGTCGACGTGCCGCCTTCGGGGTGATCGAATATCCCGGTCCGGACGCCAGACGGAGCGGTTCCAGCCAGCCCTGACGGACCATCCGGGAGACCGCGGTGCGTACCGCCGGTGGGGCGATCCCGAGCGGGGCGAGCAGCTTGACCAGGGCGGCAACCGGTGCGCGGCCACCCCGGGCCCGGAGGTGGTCGCCGTACAGGTCGAAGAGTGCCGACCGTGCCTGCATGACCGCACATTGTGACAGGCCTATCCAAGATAAGCTAGATGCTGTTACATCAATGCTGCTTCGGTTTGGGTCCGGCGGTGTTCATCAGGGAAAATCGTTGGTCGAGCCTTCCGCGATGGTTGCGGATGGCGATGGCGAAGTGGCTGTGGGGCAACTCACCGACCCTGGTGTAGGTCTGAGGGGAGACAACATGGCGGCGATGAAGCCGCGGACGGGCGACGGTCCGCTGGAAGTCACCAAGGAGGGCCGGGGCATCGTCATGCGAGTCCCGCTGGAGGGTGGTGGCCGGCTCGTCGTCGAGATGACTCCCGACGAGGCCACCGCGCTCGGTGACGCGCTGAAGGCGGCCGCGGGCTGATTCGAGGAGTGTCCCGCACGGCGTCCGCCGTGCGGGCGGTTCGTCCTACCCTGAGCCACCGGCATGCCCGGTGGCTCAGGGTCTTTCCTCGACGGCTGCGTGGGGGAATGTGCCCGTTCAACCCATTTCGGAGGTACGGTCCAGCGTGCTGGTCATTCGTCTGGTGAGTGGGCCCGCAGGGCCCGACGCTCTCGTCCTGCCCGTCCGTCCCGGAGGGCCGGACTCCCCGGACTCCCTGGCCTCGCCGGACCCCACGGTCTCGCCGGCCTCCACGGCCCGCCTGGTCCCGACCGCCGTGCCGCTCGGCGACGACGTCCCTGCCGAGGCCGCAGCCGTCCTGCCCGCCACCCGGCTCACCGGCGCGGCCGGCGAGGTACGCGAGCACCTGCGTCCCGGTGGCTCCCCGGCGCGGCTGTGGCTTCTGGGCGTCGGCGAGGGCGACGAGCGCGACTGGCGCACCGCCGGAGCGGCGCTGGCCCGCGCGGCGAAGGATGAGACGCAGATCACCATCGCACTTCCCGGCGAGGCGACGGCGGCGCTGCGTGGCCTCGCCGAAGGGCTGCTGCTCGGCTCGTACCGATTCCGTCTCACCGAGGCCGGCAAGCGTCCCGCCCTGGCCGAGGTGTCGGTGCTCGTCGATGACCCGGACGCTCTCGCCGGCACGCTCGACGCCGCCCGGGCCACCGCCGAGACGACCCGGCTCGCCCGGGACCTGACCAACATGCCCTCGTCCACCAAGAACCCGGAGTGGTTCGCCGCGCAGGTGGCCGAGGCCGCGTCCGGGCACCCCGGCCTGCACCTGCGGGTACGCGGCCCGGAGGAGCTGGCGGCCGAGGGCTTCGGCGGTCTCCTCGCCGTCGGCGGCGGCTCCGCGAGCGGCCCGCGCCTGGTGGAGCTGGACTGGCGGCCCGACGGCGCGCGTACCCACGTGGTGCTCGTCGGCAAGGGCATCACGTTCGACACCGGCGGCATCTCGATCAAGCCGGTGCCGGCCATGAAGCTCATGCGCAAGGACATGGCCGGTGCCGCCGCCGTGATCGCCGCGACGCTCGGCGCCGCCGAACTGCGCCTGCCGGTCCGGGTCACCACGCTCGCCCCGCTCGCCGAGAACATGGTCAGCGGCTCGGCGTTCCGCCCCGGCGACGTGATCCGGCACTACGGCGGGCTGACGAGCGAGAGCACCAACTCCGACGCCGAGGGCCGGCTGGTGCTCGCCGACGCGCTGGCGTACGCGGCCCGCGAGCTGAAGCCCGACCTGCTGATCGATCTGGCGACGCTGACCGGCGCGAACGCCGTCGCCCTGGGCAAGCGGCACGCCGCGCTCTACAGCGAGAACGACGCGCTCGCGGCCGGCCTGCTCGACGCGATCACCGCGGCCGGCGAGCGGGCCTGGCGGATGCCGCTGGCCGACGACTACGTGGAGTACCTGGCCAGCGAGATCGCCGACCTGCACAGCTCCCCGGCGCAGGGCGCCGGTTCGGTGGTCGCCGCGCTGTTCCTGCGGGAGTTCACCGGCGACCTGCGGGACCGGTGGGCGCACCTGGACATGTCCGCGCCGTCGTGGTCCGACGACACGCACGGCGAACTGGTCAAGGGCGCCACCGGCTGGGGAGTGCGCGGGCTGCTGCGCTGGCTGGCGACGCTGGGCTGACCAGGCGTGCAGGGCATGCCTGATCAGCCTGGTCAGGCCTTGACGGCGGCGAGCAGACCGTGGCCGACCGGCAGCAGCGCGGGCACCCAGTGCTCCGACTCGCGGATCGCCTTGATCGTCTCCCGTACGGTGACCGTCTCGGCGTCCCGCGCGGCCGGGTCGCCGATCCGGCCGGCCGCCAGCGCGCCGTTGAGCGCGAGCACGCCGCCGGGGCGCAGCAGCCGCAGCGCCGCGTCCACGTACGCGGCGAAGCCGGTCGCCACCGCGTCCACGAAGACCAGGTCGTAGGCGCCGTCCGCGAGCCGCGGCAGCACGTCGAGCGCCCGGCCGGTGATGATCCGGGTACGCCCCGACGGGAAGCCCGCCTCCTGGAACAGCCGCCGGGCGATGCGCTGGTATTCGACCTCGACGTCGATCGTGGTGAGCACGCCGTCGGGGCGCATGCCGCGCAGCAGCCACACGCCGCTCACCCCGGTGCCGGTGCCGATCTCCACCACGGCCCGGGCGTTGCCGGCGGCGGCGAGCAGCCGCAGGGCGGCACCCGACCCGGGCGTGACCGCCTCCACCCCCACCTCGTGGGCGAGGGCGCGGGCCGTGCGCAGCACGAGATCCTCGGTGACGAAAGACTCGGCGAAGTGGAGCGCCTGGGCCGTCGAACTGCCGTGACCGGCGACCGTGGCGATGGGACACCTCCGAGGGGCGGACTGGTGCGAGGGGCGGTATGCACTGTGAGCGTAGAGGCGGGCCGGTACCGGCGCAGCCGCGAGTCCGCCGCGGAGTGCTCACGGACGGCAACCCCTGACTCCGTTCGCGTCATCCGTGTAATCCTGGATGCGTCCCGCGCGTCACTGTCGTCCGGCTCCGCCGGCCGTCGGCGCGGGGCCAGCGGGACGGAGTGGGAGGCACCGACGTGACCGACGGCTGGGACTGGCGGCGGCCCGGCGGATCGCCGGCACCGGGTGGGCCGGCGTCCGGACGACCGCCGCAGGACGCCCCGGGTCAGGCGACGTCGCCGTGGTGGTCCGACGCGCTGGCCGACCCGTGGCGGGATCCGTACGCGCCCGCCGCCGTGGTGATCCCGGCGGCGCCGGCGTCCGGTGCGGGGGAGCCGGAGCCGGTCACCGACCCGGACCTGCCGACCCGGCCGGGGCTGCGCCAGGTGGTGCTGATCTCCCTGGTCACGGCGCTGCTGGCCGGTTCTCTCGGCAGCGCCCTGACGTACGCCTTCCTGCGCGGCGGTGACGTGCCGACGATCGGTGCGCAGACCGGGCAGGCCCCGGCGCTGGCCCAGCGCAAGCCCGAGTCGCTGGCCGGGGTGGCCGAGCGGGTCCTGCCCAGCGTGGTCACGATCCGGGTGGTCAGCCTCGGCGGCACCAGCGAGGGCTCCGGCTTCGTGGTGACCAGCGAGGGTCACATCGTCACCAACGACCACGTGGTCGCCGACGGCCCCGGCAAGGCCACTGTCGTGTTCAACGACGGCAGCACCGCCGCAGGCACCGTGGTCGGGCAGGATCCGGAGTCGGACCTCGCCGTGATCAAGGTCTCGCGCAGCGGGCTGACCCCGGTGCAGTTCGGCGACTCCGACGCGCTCGCCGTCGGTGACCCGGTGCTCGCCATCGGGTCGCCGTTGTCGCTCGCCAACACCGTCACCGCCGGCATCGTGAGCGCGCTGGACCGGACGATGCAGGCCGGCGAGCCGGGCGGGCCGACCCGCTACTACGCGGCGATCCAGACCGACGCCGCCGTCAACCACGGCAACTCCGGCGGCCCGCTGGTGGACGGCGCCGGGCGGGTGGTCGGGGTGAACTCGACGATCAAGTCGCTGGTGGCCGACGGGCAGGAGGCCGGCAACATCGGCCTCGCCTTCGCCATCCCGATCAACCAGGCGAAGCGGATCACCGAGGACATCATCGGCACCGGCAAGGCCCGGCGTACGGTGATCGGCGCCCAGGTCGGCGGCACCGGCGCCACCGGCGGCGGCGTACGCCTCAACGCGGTCGAGCCGGCCGGCCCGGCGGCGGCGGCCGGACTGCGTACCGGGGACGTGGTGCTCCGGCTGGACGGCCATCCGATGACCGATCCGACCGACCTGGTGGCCCTGGTGCGCAAGTACGCGCCCGGTTCCGTGGTGACAGTCGAGTACCGGCGCGGGTCGGCGCGGCAGAACGCGTCGGTGACGCTCGCCGCGGATGCGAAGTGAGGACCAGTCACCCCCTCCCCGATGGTCACCTGACGTGCGTAGTCTTGCCCTCACACGGACGAGGAGGCCGCGGTGTTCGAGAACCTGAACTGGTGGGAGATCGGCGTCCTGCTGCTCCTGGCGCTGTTGATCTTCGGCGATCGGCTGCCCAACGTGATCAACGACGGCCTCCGGATGGTCCGCAACCTGCGCAACATGGCGCGCAACGCGACCGGTGACCTGAGCCGCGAGCTGGGTACGGACATCCAGCTGGAGGATCTGCACCCCAAGGCGTTCATCCGCAAGCACCTGCTCAGCGAGGACGACGAGCAGGCGATCCGCAAGCCGCTCCAGAGCATGTACGACAACCTGCGCTCGGACGTCACAGGCGTGCACGACGAGCTGAAGGACGTGGCAAAGGCCGCCGACCTGCGTACCCCGAGGGTCGCGACCAGCACCCCGACCCCCGCGCCCCCGGCCCCCCGCCCGTCCTACGACGACGCCACCTGACCGCGCCCCCTCCCGCGTGCGGCGGGAAGGGGCGGTGGGAAGGGAGCGGTGGGTGAGGGTCAGCGGCCGGCCGGCTTGAGGCCCAAGGGCTTGCCGAGCAGGGACTCGCGGCGGACGGCCAGGCGGTCGGCGACCTTGAACAGCGCCTTCGCGGCAGGGGCGTCCGGCTGCGCCAGCACGATCGGCTGACCGGCGTCGCCGCCCTCACGTACCCGGGTGTCCAGCGGGATCTGCCCCAGCACCGGCACCTGCGCGCCGATCGTGCGGGTCAGCGACTCGGCCACCGCCGCGCCGCCACCGGCCCCGAAGACCTCCATCCGGGAGCCGTCCGGCATCTCCAGCCAGGACATGTTCTCGATCACGCCGACCACCCGCTGGTGGGTCTGCAGCGAGATCGCACCGGCCCGCTCGGCCACCTCGGCGGCCGCAGCCTGCGGGGTGGTGACCACAAGGATCTCCGCGTTCGGCAGCAGCTGGGCCACCGAGATCGCGATGTCGCCGGTGCCCGGCGGCAGGTCGAGCAGGAGGACGTCCAGGTCACCCCAGTAGACGTCGGCGAGGAACTGCTGAAGCGCCCGGTGCAGCATCGGCCCGCGCCAGACCACAGCGGCGTTGCCGGGGGTGAACATGCCGATCGAGATGACCTTCACGCCGTGCGACTGCGGCGGCATGATCATGTCCTCGACGCGGGTCGGCGCGCCGTCGGCGCCGAGCATCCGGGGCACCGAGTGGCCGTAGATGTCCGCGTCCACCACGCCCACCGACAGGCCCCGCGAGGCCAGCGCGGCGGCCAGGTTGACTGTGACGCTGGACTTGCCGACACCGCCCTTGCCGCTGGCGACCGCGTAGACGCGGGTCCGCGAGCCCGGCTGGGCGAACGGGATCACCGGCTCGGCGGTGGCACCACCACCGCGCAGCTTCGACTGGAGCTCCTGACGCTGCTCCGGGCTCATCACACCGAAGATGATCTCGACACCGCTCACGCCCGGTACCGCGCCGACGGCGGCGGTGATGTCACTGCGCAGCTTGTCCTTCAGCGGGCAGCCGGCCACGGTGAGCAGCAGCTCCACCCGGACCACGCCGTCCTCACCACGCTCGGCGGACTGGACCATGCCGAGTTCGGTGATCGGCCGGCGGATCTCCGGGTCGTTGACGGTGGCCAGGGCGGCCTGGATCGCGTCGGAGACGGTGCTGACGGGTGCTGACATGCCCGCAATGCTACGTCGCGGGTCATCGGCCACCGCCGCTGGCGGGGGCGGTGTGAGCGATTCGATGACCGCTCAGCCGTCGCGCCGGCCGTCCCGCGCGTAGTCGCTGTCCAGCTCGTCCCGGGGCTCGTCCAGCGGCTCGCCGCCGCCCGTCCGCCGGCCCTCCCGCTCCTGCTGCCGCCGCTCCCGCCTGCGCCGCCGCTCGGCCGCCTCGTCCAGCTCCTCACCCAGCCGGGTCAGCTCCGAGCGCAGGAAGTCCCGGGTCGCCACGTCACCCATCGCGATCCGCAGCGCGGCGATCTCCCGGGCCAGGTACTCCGTGTCGGCCTTCTGGAGCGTGGCCCGCCGCCGGTCCTCGTCCATCGCGATCCGGTCCCGGTCCGCCTGCCGGTTCTGCGCGAGCAGGATCAACGGCGCCGCGTACGACGCCTGCAGGGAGAGGATCAAGGTCAAGAACGTGAAGGTGTACGGGTCGAAGCGCAGACTCGCCGGCGCCAGCGTGTTCCACAGGAACCAGGCCACCAGGATCAGCGTCATGTAGACGAGGAAGTTCGCCGTACCCATGCCCCGGGCGATGCCCTCGGCCCAGCGGCCGAACGTCTCCGCGTCGATCCGCGGCAGGTGCAGGCTCCGCGGGGCGCGCGGCTGGTCGAGCCGGTCGCCGCGTCGCTGGTCACTCATCGTCGCCGTCCAGGGTGCCGTCGTCGGTGGCGGACGAGGTGGGGGCCGCGTCCCGGTCCCGCCAGTCCCGCGGCAGGGAGTGGTCCAGCACATCGTCCACTGTCACCGCGCCGACCAGCCGGTTGTTCCGGTCCACCACCGGCATGCCGACCATGTCGTACGTGGCCATCCGCCGGGTGATCTCGGGCAGCGGGGTCGACGTGCGCAGCGGGTCGATGTCGTTCACCACGATGCCGCCGAGCAGGTCGGCCGGCGGTTCGCGGAGCAACCGCTGGAAGTGCACCATACCCAGGTAGCGGCCGGTCGGCGTGGTCAGCGGGGCACGGGCCACGAAGACCTGGGCCGCCACCGCGGGGGACAGCTGCGCCTCCCTGATCCGGGCCAGCGCCTCGGCCACCGTGGCGTCCGGCGGCAGGATCACCGGCTCCGAGGTCATCACGCTGCCGGCAGTGCCGGAGGCGTAGCGCAGCAGCTGGCGTACCGGGTCGGCCTCGTCCGGCTCCATGAGGTCCAGCAGCACGTCCTGCTCCGGCGGGGGCAGCTCGTTGAGCAGGTCGGCCGCGTCGTCCGGCTCCATCTCCTCCAGCACGTCGGCGGCGCGCTGGCGGTCCAGCGCGGCCAGGATCTCCACCTGGTCGCGCTCGGGCAGCTCGCTCAGCACGTCGGCCAGGCGTTCGTCGTCGAGCGCGGCGGCCACCTCGTTGCGCCGGGCGTCGGGCAGATCCTGGAGGGCGTTCGCCAGGTCGGCCGGGCGCATGTCCTCCAGGACGGCGAGCAGGTTCGCCGTACCCCGGTTGTCGCCGACCGCGCCCAGCCCGCGGACCCGGTCCCAGTCGACCTGGTGGAGGTGGCCGCGGCGGGTGAGCCGGCCGGTGTGCTCGCGCACGGCGACGCGGCTCAGCGCCCACTCGCCGCCGCGGCTGGACTCCATCGCCACGTCCACCACCGAGCCGGCCTGCCCGCTGTCGAGCTGGACCCGGCGGTCCAGCAGCTCCTGGAGCACCAGCAGTTCGTTCGGGCGCTTCTCGAACCGGCGCAGGTTGAGCGTGCCGCTGCCGAGCACCACCGCGTCCGTGTCGATGGAGGTGATCCGGTTGATGGACAGGAAGATGCGCCGCCGCATCGGCATCTCGGCGACCAGACCGACGACCTCCGGCGGTCGCTGGGTCGCCCGCATCCGGGCCACCGCGTCGCGGACGCGGCCGACCTGGTCGCCGTTCGGGTCGAAAACGGCGACTCCGGCGAGTCGAGCGAGGTAGACCCGGTTCGGCGTGCTCACGGGCACCAGCCTAAGGGCCTACTCTCTAACAACATGTCGACCTTGGGCTACGAGATCGTGGACGTCTTCACCGACCGCCCGTTCGCCGGCAACCCGCTGGCCGTGGTGTTCGGCGCGGAAGGGCTGGCCACCGAGCAGATGCAGGCGCTCGCGCTGGAGTTCAACCTGTCCGAGACGGTCTTCGTGCTGCCGCCGACGCAGGTGGGCGCCACCTACCGGGCCCGGATCTTCACCCCGGCCGACGAGCTGCCCTTCGCCGGGCACCCGAGCGTCGGCGCCGCGGTTACCGCGAGCCGGCGTGGCGTCATCGGCGCGGGCCGGGTCACCCAGGAGTGCGGCGCCGGCGTCCTGCCGATCGAGGTGACCGCCACCGGCGCGACGCTCACCGGCGGCACGCCCACGCTCGGCCCGGAACTCGACCCGGAGCCGCTGCTGGAGATGGTCGGCCTCACCGGCCCCGACCATGTCGGCCCGCCACCGCGGGTCGCCGGGTGCGGCCTCGAATTCCCCTATCTTCCGGTACGCCCGGACGCGGTGGCCCGGGCACGGTTGAACACGACGGCGGCGCAGCGGTACGGAGTGGAGCACGTCAGCCTCTTCTCCTGGGAGCCCGGTTCGCAAACCGCACACGCCCGGGTCTTCGTGCCGGGGCTCGGCGTACCGGAGGACCCGGCGACCGGCTCGGCCGCCCTGGGACTGGGCGTGTGGCTGGTCGCCAGCGGCCTGCTGCCCGGCGAGGGCCGCGCGGAGTACACCGTCCGGCAGGGCATCGAGATCAACCGTCCGTCGACGCTCGCCTGCACGGTGACCGCGTCCGGCGGGCTGGCGGTGGGCGCCACCGTCTCCGGCCAGGTCATGCCGGTGGCCCGAGGCGAGATCACCGTCCCCCCGTTCATCGGCTGATCGCCCGCCCGTGGCCCTCTCCGGGGTGGGGTGGGCGGGGGATGGGGCAGGATGGCGGGGTGAGTGACGAGGTGGACGAGCGGATGACGCCGCCGCTCGTGGACGAGGCGGTGAAGAAGGCCGCGGTCTGCTGGGTGAGCACCGCCGGCGGCCCGGCGTACGCGCTGTGGTGCCTGCCGCTGGAGGGCACCCTGCTGGTGGTCACCGGTCCCGGCGAGCAGGCCGCACCCGGGCTGGCCGACAGCGACACGGCCGACGTGACGCTGCGCGGCGACCACGGCGGGCGGATCGTCAGCTGGCCGGCGCGGGTGACCCGGCTGCAACCGGGCACCGAGGAGTGGGACACCGTCGCGCCGCTGGTCGCGGCGAAGCGGCTCAACGCCTCCGGCTCCGCCGCCGAGCTGGTGGAGCGGTGGGCGGCACAGGGGTGCGCGCTGAACCGGCTCGCGCCCGCCGGCACCGCGGTGTCCGGCGCCGACCTGCCGGACGGCTCGCTGAGCGAGCAGCCCCGACCGACCCCTGTGGTACGGGCCGTCCGCAAGCCGTTCCGCCTGCACCGCGTCCGCCGCCGCTGACCGCGCGAACCGTCGGCGGGCCGGGTCAGGCGACGGGGACCGGGTCGAGCAGGTCGAGCACGCCCCTCAGTGAGGTCAGCGACGGCCCGTCGAAACCGTGGTCGGCGTTGAGAACCACGTGGTCGGCGAGATCCGGTGCCGCCAACCGGGCGGCGCTCAGCCCCGCCCGCTCCGCACCGGTCAGCTCCTGGCTGTCGCCGTCCCCGACGTAGAGGCAGTCGGCCGGGGCCTGGCCGAGCCGGTAACACGCGGCCAGGTAGAGCGCCGGGTCCGGCTTGCAGCGTCCGAGGCGTACCGAGAAGACCTGGGCGTCGAGCAGCGGCGCGACGGCGAGCTGCGGCAGGAACGCCGGTAGTTCGTGCGTGCAGTCGCTGACCAGCCCGGTACGGACGCCCCGGTGGCGCAACGCGGCCAGCACCGGCACCGCCTCGGCGCGTAGCCGGGTGTCCGCGCGTACTGCCCGGTGCCGGGTGGCGACGGCGGCGCGCACGGTCGCGTCGGACGGGTGGACGCCGAGCCGGGCGCACACCCAGCGCATCGTCGACTCGGCGTTCCCGAAGGAGCCGCTGGCCCGTTCGTAGAAGCTGCTGTCCAGCACCTCCACCAGGGCCTCGGTGGAGCAGCCGAGCATGTCGGCGGTGGCGCGGTGGGCGGCTCCGCGCCGCACACCATGGGTCAGGGTGCCGAAGAAGTCGAACAGCACCGCCTGGAATCCGGGCATGAGGGAACGCCTCCGGACGTCGAGGGGGGATCGCCGGGACGCGCATGATCGTAACGGAGTGCTGACTTTCCGTGTCGGTCGGGTGTCCGTGTGAGGATTACCGTTCGTGCCGACCGTTCCGCATCGCCCGCCGCTCGACGCGCTGACGGTGGGCGCGCTCGCCCTGGCCGTCGCCTCGGTCTCGTCCTCGGCGCCGCTCGTGGCGTTCGCCGCCGCGTCGGCGCTGGCAGTGGCGTTCTGGCGTACCGCGTTGTCGGTGGCGGTCCTGGGCCCTGTCGCGTTGACCAGGAGGCGCGCCGAACTCCGGGCGCTGACAGTCGGGCCGGGCCGGCGCGAGGGGCTCTACTGCGTACTCTCCGGGGTCGCCCTGGCCGCCCACTTCGCCACCTGGATGCCGAGCGCGCAGCTCACCTCGGTGGCGGCCGCGACCGCACTCGGGGCGACGCAGCCGGTGTGGCAGGGGCTGATCGCCCGCGGGCAGGGGCGGCGGCTGCCGACGGCGGTGTGGGCCGGAATCGCGGTGGCGGTGCTCGGCGCGGTGCTCGCCACCGGCGCCGACTTCGGCGTCTCCGGCCGGGCGTTCGCCGGCGACCTGCTCGCGGTGGTCGGCGGACTGTTCGCGGCCGTCTACACCGCGTTCGGCGAGCGGGCCCGGGCCAGCATCAGCACCACCACCTACACCACCGTCTGCTACGGCGTCTGCGCGGCGATCCTGCTCGTGGTGTGCCTGGTCGGCGGCGTACGCCTGCACGGCTTCGACGGCGCGACCTGGCTGGCGATCCTCGGCCTGGTGGCGGGCGCCCAGCTGCTCGGCCACTCGATGTTCAACTACGCCCTGCACCGGGTCTCCGCGACCACAGTCAGCGTGCTGATCCTGCTGGAGGCGCCGGGCGCGGCGCTGATCGGCTGGGCGTGGCTGGGGCAGTTGCCCCGGCCGCTGGCCCTGCCGGGCCTGGCGCTGCTGCTGGCCGGCGTTGCGGTGGTGGTGCTCGGCGGCGCGCGGGCCGGCCGTCGCGCCACGCCGGTCGCGGCCCCCGCCGACCCGACGCCGCTCGGCGACTGAGCCGGTCGGGGCGAAGTCGCGCCGTTCCGGCCACCGGGCCGTCCGGTTTGCACGAAAGTGCTCAGGGTGGGGGCGGACCGGGACGACGCGGCGGAGGCGGGCACCGTCGTCACGCCCTCGGCCGAGTTCCCGCCGCTCGGCGACGAGGAACGGGCGGCGCTCGGCCGGATCGGCGAGCGCTGGCGTGGCCCGCGCCGCGCCGACGACCTGCCGGTCGACCCGACGCTCGGGCGGCACGACCGGCACCCGGCGCCCACCCGGTTCGGCCGGCTGGCGCCGATCGACATGTTCACCGTGGCGCAGCCGGACGAACTGGTCGCCACCGGTGCGGCCGACCTGCCCGGCGACCGGGCCGGCCGGACCGCCGCCCGGGTCCGCCGGGCTCTGCTCGGGCCGCCGCTGTCCAGCGCGTCGGTGCTTTACGAGCGGATGCGCAAACTCGTCGCGCTGCCGGTGCTCTCCTCCGACCTGCTCAGCTCCGTGGCGTACGGGCCGGAGGCGATGCTCGCCGTGCTGGTGCTGGCCGGGAGCGCCGCGCTCGGACTGGCCCTGCCGCTCGCCGCCGTGCTCGTGGTGCTGATGGTCGCCGTCGGCCTCTCCTACCAGCAGACCATCCCGGCCTATCCGCACGGCGCCGGCTCCTACATCGTCGCGGGGGACAACCTCGGGCGTACGCCGGGACTCGCCGCCGCGGCCGGGCTGATGCTCGACTACGTGCTGACCGTGTCCGTGTCGGTGGCGGCCGGGGTGCACGCGGTCACCTCGGCGCTACCCGGGCTCAGCTCGTGGGCGGTGCCGCTCGGGGTGCTGGTGATCGCGGTGCTGCTCGCCGGCAACCTGCGCGGCGTACGCACCGCGGGGAACATCTTCGTGCTGCCCACGTACGCGTTCGTGGTAGTGCTGCTCGCGGTGCTGGCTGTGGGTTACGCGAAGGCCGCGGCGCGGGGTTTCGCACCGGTGCCGCCGCCGTCGGTGCCCGCCGCCGAGGGCCTGGGCCTGCTGCTGGTGCTGCGGGCGTTCTCCTCCGGCGCGGTGTCGATGACCGGCATCGAGGCGGTCTCCAACGCGGTGCCCGCGTTCCGCCCGACCGAGTGGCGCAACGCCCGCACCACGCTCGGCTGGATGGTCGCCATGCTCGTCACGCTGTTCGCCGGCCTGGTCGGGCTGATCCACCTCGACGGCCTGGTGCCCCGGGCGGACGAGACGCTGCTGTCCCAACTCGGCCGGGTGACGTTCCCGAGCGGGCCCGGGTACGCGATCCTCCAGGCCACCACCGCGCTGATCCTGCTGCTCGCCGCGAACACGGCGTTCAACGACTTCCCCCGGCTGCTGTTCTTCATGGCCCGCGACGGGCACGCGCCGCGCCGGTTCCTGCACATGGGTGACCGGCTGGCGTTCAGCAACGGGCTGGTGGCGCTGGCGCTGACCGCAGCGGCGGTGTTCGTCGCGTTCGGCGGGCACACCGAGCGGCTGATCCCGCTGTACGCGGTGGGCGTGTTCCTCGCCTTCACGCTGTCCCAGACCGGGATGGTGGTGCACTGGCGGCGCCACCGGGGGCCGGGATGGCGCCGCCGGCTCGCCGTCAACGCGGCCGGGGCGGCGCTGTCCGGGCTGGTGCTGCTGACCGCGGCGGTCGCCAAGTTCACCGAGGGCGCCTGGGTGGTGGTGCTCGCCGTGCCGCTGCTCGTGCTGCTGTTCCGCCGGATCCACAGGCACTACGACCGGCTGCACCACGCGCTGGCTCTGCATCCGCCGCCGTCCGCGCCGCCCGCCGAGGGCGACGAACTGCCCCAGCAGGTACGCCACCTGGTGGTCGTGCCGGTGGCCCGGCTGAACCGGGCGTCGCTGCGCGCGCTGGCGTACGCGACGTCACTCGGGCGGCCGACGCTCGCCGTGCACCTCGCTCCCGAGGAGGCCGAGGCGGACCGGTTCCGGGAGCAGTGGCGGGCCTGGGGCGACCACCTGCGGCTGGAGACGATCGTGTCGCCGTACCGGTCGGTGATCGGGCCGCTGGCGCACTACCTGGAGGCGCTGCACGCGGCGAGCCCGGACCTGACGCTCACCGTGATCGTGCCGGAGGTGGTGCTGCGCCGGCGGCGGTACCGGCTGCTGCACAGCCGCGCCGAGCAGCGGCTACGGGTCGCGTTGCGCGCGCTGCCCGGCGTGGTGGTCACGAGCGTCCCGGTGCACGTGTCGTGACCTCAGACGTCGCGTACCTCCAGCACCCGGGTGGCGGGGGCCGCGTCGCCCAGCTCGGCGCGCAGCGCGACGCGCTCCGGGTCGACCAGGAACGCGTCGAGCCCGGCGCGGACGGCGAACCGGATCACGTGCACCTCGGTCTCCCCGTCCCCGGTGCGCAGCCGACGTTCCAACTCGCCGCCGTGCCGGCCGAGCAGCGCCAGCACCGCGTCCTCGTACCGCCGCCCGGCGTCCACGTCGGCGCTCAGGTCGACGAGCGCGACCAGCAGGACCGCTTGCTCCGTGGTCATGTGTTCCTCTCGGTTCCGTCAGGCGTCCAGCCCGAGCGCCTTCGCGCTGGCCGTCCAGAGCCGGGCGGCCAGCGCCGGGTCGGCGGCCTTGGGCCGGGGCCGGTGCGGCTTGCGGTCGGCGTAGTAGCCGCCGTCGATCAGCCGGGCCGGATCCTGGCAGGCGAGCCAGACGAGCGTCTCCGCGCCCTTCTCCGGGCTGCGGAACGGCAGCAGCCGCATGCCGAGCGCCACGATCCGGCTCTCGTTGCCGAAGCGGGTACGCACCACGCCGGGGTGGAACACGTGCGCCGGCACCTCCGGCCAGCGTCGCGCCGCCTCGGCGGTGAACAGGATGTTCGCCTGCTTGCTGGTGCCGTACGCGCGGAACGGGCGGTAGGAGCGCAACGCGGAGTTGAGGTCGTCCGGGTCCAGCACACCGCTGCGGTGCGCGTCCGATCCGGTGACCACCATCCGCCCGATCCGGTCCCGCAGCAGGTTGCTGAGCAGGAACGGGGCGAGGTGGTTGGCCTGCATGCTCAGCTCGAACCCGTCGACCGTGCTGATCGGTTCCAGCACGATCGCGCCGGCGTTGTTGGCGAGCACGTCGATCCGGTCGTACCGCTCGCGTAACCGCTCGGCGAGCCCGCGTACGTCGTCGAGCACCGCGAAGTCGGCGCGGAACAGCTCCGGCTGCTCGCCGCAGCACTCGCGGACCCGTTCGCCCGCGGCGCGCAGCCGGGCCGGGTCGCGGCCGACCAGCACCACCTGGTCACCGCGGCGCGCCAGTTCCTCCGCGGCGGCCAGCCCGATGCCGGAGCTGGCCCCGGTCAGCACCACGATCCGACGCTCAGTGAGATCTTCCACAGGTCCATTCACCCCGGTCACGGCACGAGGTTACCGTGGCGTCACCACGCCCTTTGGGATCGTTAAGTTCTCGAAATCCACCGCTGCGCCGGCACTCGCGCCGGACGCTGGAAGGAGCGCATCCATGACCGCTGTCGGTCGTCCCCGCCGATCCTGCCTGGCGGTACCCGGCTCCAGCGTCAAAATGCTCGGCAAGGCCCAGGGCCTCCCCGCCGACCAGGTCTTCCTGGACCTGGAGGACGCGGTCGCCCCGCTGGCCAAGCCGGACGCGCGCAAGAACATCGTGGCCGCGCTGAACGAGGGCGACTGGGCGGGCAAGACCCGCGTGGTCCGGGTCAACGACCTGACCACGCCGTGGACCTACCGGGACGTCATCGAGGTGGTCGAGGGCGCCGGGGCGAACCTGGACTGCATCATGCTGCCGAAGGTGCAGAACGCCGAGCAGGTGCACTGGCTGGACCTGCTGCTCACCCAGATCGAGAAGACGCTCGGCCTGGAGGTGGGCCGGATCGGCATCGAGGCGCAGATCGAGAACGCGGCCGGGCTGGTGAACGTGGACGCCATCGCCGGCGCCTCGCCCCGGGTCGAGACGATCATCTTCGGCCCGGCCGACTTCATGGCCTCGATCAACATGAAGTCGCTGGTGGTCGGCGCGCTGATCCCGGACTACCCGGGCGACCCGTACCACTACATCCTCATGCGCATCCTGATGGCCGCGCGGATGCACGACAAGCAGGCCATCGACGGCCCGTTCCTGCAGATCCGGGACGTGGACGCGTTCCGCGAGGTGGCGAAGCGCTCGGCGGCGCTGGGCTTCGACGGCAAGTGGGTGCTGCACCCCGGCCAGATCGACGCCGCGAACGAGGTCTACTCCCCGGCGCAGGCCGACTACGACCACGCCGAGCTGATCCTCGACGCGTACGACTACTACACCTCGGAGGCGGGCGGGAAGCTCGGCGCGGTGATGCTCGGCGACGAGATGATCGACGAGGCGTCCCGCAAGATGGCGCTGGTGATCGCCGCCAAGGGACGCGCCGCCGGCATGTCCCGTACCTCCTCGTTCACCCCGCCCTCGGAGTGACCGGCCCGGGCCGCCCCGAGTTCGCGGGGCGGCCCGCCGAGTTCAGTAGGTCGTGCTGTCGTAGCCGGACGAGTCCTGGTTGGCCGCCCAGACAATGAAGATCACGATGGCGGCGGTGGCCAGCACGGCCAGCACGGTGGCGATCCAGCCGACGATGATGCCTGCGGTGGCGAAGCCCTCGCCGCCCTCGCCGCGCTCCCTGATCTGCTTACGGGACACGTGGCCGAGGATCGCGCCCACCACGCCGATGTAGCCGCCGAGGCCGTAACCGCAGAGGCCGAGCGCGCCGACGATCGAAATGACCATCGCGGCGATGGCCAGGCCGTTCTGCTTCGGTCCGGAGGGGTACCCGTATCCGGGATAACCACCCGGGGGCGGGTACGCGCCCGGCTGCGGATAGGCGCCCGGCGGGTAACCGGCCGCCGCGTACGGGTCGGCGGACTTCATGCCGGCGTACGGGTCGGCGGACGCGTACGGGTCCGCCGAGGTGGGCTGGGCCGGGATGGGGTTGCCGGCCATCGGATCGGCCGGGGGGCTCGACTGCGGCCCGGCCGCCGAGGGGTCCTGCCAGCCACCGGACGGTGGGGGATAGGTCATCTGATCATCTCCAGGTACGTGGTCGCGCTCAGGGTAGCCACCTTGCGCGCGACACGGACGTCCCCTTTCCGGCCACCGCGTTGCCCGTGGGGTCGGCACGGGGCAGGATCCTCGGCATGGCACTTGACGCGCGTGGGGGTCGGTCGCGACGGGACATGAGCCGGCCGGGGTCGGTGCGGCGCCCGCGCGGCGGCGAGCCGGTCGGCGCCGCCGACTCCGAACGGCCGGCGCCGCTGCCGGAACCGGCCACCATGCGCCTGGACGGCCGGGTCGCGCTGGTGACCGGCGCGGGCAGCCCGGACGGCATCGGGTACGCGACCGCGCGCCGGCTGTCCGACCTGGGCGCCCGGGTGGCGATCGTGTCCACCACGAGGCGCATCCACGAACGCGCGGGCGAGCTGGGCGTCACCGGTTTCGTCGCCGACCTCACCGACGAGTCGGAGGTGGGCGCGCTCGCCGACGCGGTGGCCGAGCAGCTCGGCGACGTCGAGGTGCTGGTGAACAACGCGGGCCTGGCCAGCCGGGCCAGCCCGGAGGTGCTGCGACCGGTGGCCCAGCTGACGTACGACGAGTGGCGCGGCGAGATCGACCGCAACCTGACCACCGCATTCCTGTGCAGCCGCGCGTTCATCGGCGGCATGGCCGAGCGGGGCTGGGGCCGGATCGTCAACCTGGCCGCCACCGCCGGGCCGGTCAACGCGCTGCCCACCGAGGCGGCCTACGCGGCGGCCAAGGCCGGTGTGGTCGGGCTGACCCGGGCGCTGGCGATGGAGATGATCGCCGACGGGGTGACGGTGAACGCGGTGGCGCCCGGAATCATCCACACCGCGGCGTCCACCATGGCCGAGATCAAGCAGGGCCTGGGTACGCCGGTCGGGCGTCCCGGCACGCCGGACGAGGTGGCCGCGGCCATCGCGTTCCTCTGCTCGCCGGCCGCGTCGTACATCACCGGGCAGATGCTCGTGGTCGACGGCGGCAACAGCGTCCGGGAGGCGCAGTTCCGCTGACTGTCAGTAGGTGCCGTTGTCGGAGTTGGCCCAGATCGCCAGCCCGATCCAGCCGCAGCAGACCAGCAGGCCGATCGCGGTGAAGATGTAGCTGAGGATCAGTCCCCAGTTGGCGAGCTGGTCGCCGTCCTCGCCGGTCTGCCGGATCTGCCGCTTGGCCAGGTGGCCGCAGACGATGCCGGCGGGCGCGAAGACGAACGCGAAGACGAGCGACAGGATGGCGAGCACGTTCGTGCCACGGGGGCCTGGTCCCGGCCCCTGGCCGGGCGGGCCGTACTGGCCGTAGGGCGGCTGCGGTGCGTACGGGGGTTGCTGGCCCCACTGCGGGTGCTGCTGGCCGTACTGCGGCTGCCCGTACGGCTGGCCGTGCGACGGCGGCTCGTACGGCGACGGTGGCTGCTCGTCGGTCACGGGCGCCCCTTTCCCCAGGTCGACGGCCCTTTCTCTTGCGGACGCTACCCGCAGCGGTGAACCTTTTCACAGCGGTTGTGTGGACTGGTCACCTTGGCGCGGCCGGTCGCGGGACCGATACTGACCGAGCGTTCAGTTACCCATGAGTAAGGCGCCGACCCCGGAGGCTGAGATGGCCCGACTCGCCCAGACACCCGGACTGACCGACGTGCAGCGGTCGATCCTGGAAACCGTCCGGGAGTTCGCCGACAAGGAGATCATCCCGCACGCGCAGCGGCTGGAGCACGCCGACGAGTACCCGAGCGACATCCTCGACGGGATGCGCGAGATGGGGCTGTTCGGCCTCACCATCGACGAGGAGTACGGCGGCCTGGGCGAGTCCCTGCTGACCTACGCGCTCGTGGTCGAGGAGCTGTCCCGGGGCTGGATGTCGATCTCCGGCATCGTCAACACCCACTTCATCGTGGCGTACCTGATCTCGCAGCACGGCTCGGCCGACCAGAAGGCCCGGCTGCTGCCCCGGATGGCCACCGGCGAGGTGCGGGGCGCGTTCTCGATGTCGGAGCCCGAGTGCGGCTCGGACGTCTCGGCGATCAAGTCGAAGGCCGTCCGCGACGGCGACAACTACGTCCTCAACGGCCAGAAGATGTGGCTGACCAACGGGGCGTACTCGTCGGTGGTGGCCACCCTGGTCAAGACCGACACCGGGGCCGACTCGGTCTACGGCAACATGAGCACCTTCCTGCTGGAGAAGGAGCCCGGCTTCGGCGAGACCGCGCCCGGCCTCACCATCCCCGGCAAGATCGACAAGATGGGCTACAAGGGCGTCGAGACCACCGAGATGGTGCTCGACGGCGTCACGGTGCCCGCCTCCGCCGTGCTCGGCGGCGAGGAGAAGGTCGGCCGCGGCTTCTACCAGATGATGGACGGCATCGAGGTCGGCCGCGTCAACGTCGCGGCCCGCGCCTGCGGCATCTCGATCCGGGCGTTCGAGCTGGCGGTCGCGTACGCCCAGCAGCGCCACACCTTCGGCCAGCCGCTCGCCAGGCACCAGGCCGTCGCGTTCAAGCTCGCCGAGATGGGTACGAAGATCGAGGCCGCGCACGCGCTCATGGTCAACGCGGCCCGGCTCAAGGACGCCGGCCAGCGCAACGACGTCGAGGCGGGCATGGCGAAGCTGCTCGCGTCCGAGTACTGCGCCGAGGTGGTCCAGGAGGCGTTCCGGATCCACGGCGGCTACGGCTACTCCAAGGAGTACGAGATCGAGCGCCTGATGCGCGAGGCACCGTTCCTGCTGATCGGCGAGGGCACCTCGGAGATCCAGAAGACGATCATCTCGCGCGGTCTGCTCAAGCAGTACAAGCAGTAGGGGCCCGGCTCACCGCTCGAGCCGGCGCGCTGCCTGCTCGGCGGCGGGCAGGTGCCGCCGCGCGTGCTCGGCCAGCGCCGTCGGGTCGTCGGCGTACAGCCGGATCTCCCGCACCGGCTTGCTCGGCCCGTTCGGCAGCCGTACCGACAGCGACTCGCGCAGCACCACGTCGACCGCCGTCTGGCTGCCGACGCCGAGGTTGAGCACCGCCGGGTCGTCCGCGTCGTACTGGACGGCCCGGCTGGACGGCAGCGACCGGCGGCGGACCGCCACCCGGGCGACCGCGCTCCACGGGATCGTGACGTCGACCGAGGTGCCGTTGCGCACCCGCAGGCCGGCGTCGTCGACGACGTGCGGATGGATCCGGAGGGCGGCCAGCAGCCCGATCATCCACAGCACACCCCAGACGCCGAGCGCGATCGCCGCGTGCCGCACTGTCGGCTGGTCGACCGTGTGCCGCAGGATCACGTCGAGGATCGGGATCTCGATCGTGGACAGGGCGATGAAGGCCAGCAGGATCGGCTGCACGCCGCCGACGTAGGCGTACGTCCCCGCGCCCGGGGCGACCGGATACGGGCGGCGCAGGATCCACCGGGTGAGGCTGCGCCACATGCCCCACTCGTACGCCACCGCACGCCGCGCCAGCCGGATCGCCCGTCCCATGACCGCACCCCCTCTTTTTCAATACAACTGCAATGTAAAACGCGTGTCGGCGAGGTGTCAATGCAGTCGTATTGTGAAACCATGGGGACATGCCGAAGCGGGTCGACCACCGGGAGCGTCGCGCGCTGATCGCCGACGCGCTGATGCGGGTCGCGGCCGAACAGGGCCTGGAGGCGGTCAGCCTGCGCCACGTGGCCGCGGCCGCCGAGGTCAGCCCCGGGATGGTGCAGCACTACTTCCGCACCCGGGACGAGATGATGGTCTTCGCGCTCGCCGTGGTGCGCGAGCGCAACGAGGCCCGGGTCCGGAGGGCGGTCGAGCCGCTCGGCGCGACTCCGGCGCCCCGGGCGCTGCTGCGGGCCATGCTGGCCGAGCTGCTGCCGCTGGACGAGGACCGGCGGGCGGACGGACGGGTGGCCCTGGCGTTCCTCGCGTACACCGCCGTCCGGCCGGCCGTGGCCGCCGCGCTGCACGACGAGACGGCCGCGCTGCTGGCGTTCGTGGCCGGGCAGATCGCCGCCGGCTCACCGCTCGTCGCGGACGGCCGGGTGGACCCGGAACGGGCCGCGGTCGGGCTGCTCGCGGTGATGGAGGGTCTCGGCATCTACGTGCTCGGCGGCCACTACCCCCCGGAGACCGCGTTGGCCGCGCTCGACGCCCAGCTCGACCTGATCTTCGGGCCCGAACCCCCGCCCGGCGCCGTCAGCCGCGACGGGTCAGGCCGGCGGCGGCCCGCTCGACGATGAGGCACTTGTCCTCGACGTAGTCGAGGCCGGCCTCCTCGGCGATCCGGCGCGCCTCGTCCGAGAAGATCCCGAGCTGCAACCACACCGCCGGGGCGCCGATCGCCACCGCCTGCCGCACCACGTCGACCGCGTCGCGGGCCGGGCGGAACACGTCGACCAGGTCGACCGGGTGCGGGATGTCGGCGAGCGCCGGGTACGCCTTCTCGCCGAACAGCTCGTCCACAGTCGGGT
The DNA here is from genome assembly GCF_000717585.1 of Micromonospora globosa. NCBI lineage: Bacteria > Bacillati > Actinomycetota > Actinomycetes > Micromonosporales > Micromonosporaceae > Micromonospora > Micromonospora globosa. The sequence continues at coordinate 26,627 of NZ_JNZR01000028.1, read as the reverse complement.
TGACCGGGATGATCCGCCACCCGTGCCGCTGCATCTCCAGCGGTACGCGGTGCGCGGCCTTGCCCGGATCACGGGAGGCGCCCACGACGGCGATCACGGCGGAGTCGGCGAGGATCTGCATGGGGGAACGCATCACACGAGACTATCCGCCCGGCGCGGCGATGACAGGTATTTCTGTCCGGTAGGCGATTGACAATCAGCTTTCCCCGCAGTGCAGATGCGGCCGATAACGATTTTTCTGACAATGGCGAACGGCATGGTAAGGGCTTTCTGTAGTCACCATGCCCCCGACTGATGTGATGTGGATCACAAATAGATGGGAGTGGCTTAGGGTATTGTCGATTTCAGCTTTCATTGATCACCTGGCCGGGATATCCAATCGTTCGATCATTGGATATGTCGATGATTGCTGTCTGGTTCTATGCAGGTGTTCTCAACACGGGGAGAGTGCAGATGAGTAGTAACCTCGCAACCAGTAAGCGTCGCGGCCTGCTCGGTGGGCTGTCGGCCGTCGCCCTGGCGACGGCGGCGGGTGCCCTGATGGTCCCTTCGGCCGCTCAGGCGCACACGTCCACTGTCGACCTCAGCCGCTCGGGATGCAGCTACGCCGGGCAGAGCAGCCATGGCTACGCGAAGACCTGGAAGGGCGGCGGGAGCTGCAGCGGACACGCCTGGCTTCGTGTCAACTGGGCCGGCAACGTCAGCAGCTGGTCGCACGATGCGTCCAAGGTCGAGTTCTACGCCCCCGGCAACAACGGCATCGTGTGGAGTGAGCACAAGAGCTGCGAGACCTGCGGCTCGAAGAAGATCAACCACTAGCTCATGCGGATGTCCCATGCCGGACAGCTGCGCGTCTCAATCGCTGCGTTGCTGATCGGTGGGCTGTTCGGCTGCAGTGCTTCTCCGCCCGCTGACCGAGGCGGAGGCACTGCAGCCGGCAGTTCCGATCAACACCTCACCGAGAAGGAGCGGGCGGACGGTGCCGCTGCCCAGGAAGCTCTGCTTGGCGATGGAGTGATAAGCCGAGCGGACTACGAAAAAGCAACCGAGTTTTTGGGTAAATGTCTTCAAGCGCATGATGTGCAGCTCGTCAACAAGGGCTGGAACCCGGTGAATCAACAAGTGATGACCATGTGGTACCGGAACCCAGAACTGTCTGACGATGAGGTTGGGGCCATTGGTGACGAATGTCATGGGGCCTGGCTCGGGCGAGTTGAGGACCAGTTCGCCAAGAGTAATCCCCCCCGCATGAAGCCCGAACTCATGCTTGTCGTCAAGGAGTGCCTGAGGAACAAGAATCTGGCAGTCAGTGATCGAGCGGTGGGCATCCCGGACCTCGACGCTGAACTCGGCGAAGATCGGCGCCAGGACATTCGCGCTTGCGTCAGGCAGGCGGTTTCTCAGCTTTACCCCGACTCGCCGGTGGCCATCTACTAGCGACGGCGTCACATCGCGCTTGCGGTGGCACGTCGACCGGCCTGCCGTCCCCCGAGGCGCACCCGCACCGGGGGGCGGCAAGGCATGGCCCGATCCGGAGGGCGATCAAGGCGTTCCACCCGTACCCGGGTCGGCCGATCGAACCGAATGGGCAGCGCGCCCAGGGCTAGAGCAGGGAGAGCTGTTCGGCGGCCGGTGCGGGCGGCGGGGTCTTGGGCAGCCGGCGATTGTCGCCGGTCTCGCCGCGGTTCAGCCCGTGTCGGCGTGCCGCCATCCGCACCCGCGCTGTCACCTCCCGCTGGTACGCCTGCGGCGCGTACGAGCCGGCCTGGTAGAGCTGCCGATAACGGGGCACCAGGTGGGGGAACTCCCGGGCCAGCCAGCGGGCGTACCACTCCCGGGCACCGGGCCGCAGGTGCAGCGGCAGCGGCGTCACGCTCGCCGCCCCGGAGGCGGCGACTGCCGCGACAGTGGCGTCGATCGACTCCTCGTCGTCGCTGAGACCGGGCAGGATCGGCGCCATCAGCACGCCGACGGAGAAACCGGCGTCGGTGAGGGTGCGGACCGCGTCGAGGCGGCGGCGCGGGCTCGGCGTACCAGGCTCGGCTGCCCGCCAGAGCGCCTCGTCGACGAACCCCACCGAGTACGACAGCCCGACCCGTGTCACCTCGGCCGCCTGGCGCAACAGGGGCAGGTCGCGCAGCAGCAGCGTGCCCTTGGTCAGGATGGAGAACGGGTTCGCGAAGTCCCGCAGCGCCTCGATGATCGGCGGCATCAGGCCGTAGCGGCCCTCGGCCCGCTGGTAACAGTCCACGTTGGTGCCCATGGCGACGTGCGCGCCGCGCCAGCGAGGCGCGGCCAGTTCGCGGCGGACCAGCTCACCGGCGTTGACCTTGACGATCACCTTGCGGTCGAAGTCGGCGCCCGGGTCCAGGTCGAGGTAGGTGTGGGTGTTGCGGGCGAAGCAGTTGTGGCTGACCACGCCGTTGGCGATGAAGTCGCCGGTGCCGGTGGTGATGTCCCACAGGGGAAGCTCCAGGCCGAGATCCTCGACGGCTGTCACCTGGAGTCGCGCCGCGCACTTGAGCGCCATGCCCTCGATCGAGCGCCGGGCCGTGACGGCCGGGTCGGTGAGGTGGAAGAAGCGCAGCCGCTCCGGCAGCCCGCCGGTCAGCCGGAGCTGACGCGCCGCTCCCGGTGCGCCGGGCACGTCGAGCGCCCACCGGAAGCCGAACCGGTCCAGCGCGCCGGCCGCGCGGGCCTGGCTCTCGTCGTCGGCGACGCTGATCCGGAACACGCCCCGGTGGCAGGTGCCCACGGCGTCGAACATCCCGGCCAGGTAGCCCAGCGCCCAGTCGTCCGTCGCCTCGTCGGGTGGCGTGAACAGCCCGGTGACGACGTCGGCCGGGCCGGCTGTGCGTACCACTGTGGTCGTCGCCCGGCGGCCCACCCGGGCGGTCGTGGCCCGCTCGACGGTGACGCCCGCGTCGGTCAGGTAGCGCTCGGCCCGGTCGAGCGCCTCCGCCTCGGCGGTGGCCAGCCGGAACCGGGTGTCGCGCCGGTGGCCGGCGGGGTGGTCGTCGCGGACCAGGGCGTGCAGGTAGCCCCGGCGGTAGTCGGCCGAGCGCTTCGGCGCCACCACGAACCCGCCGGTGCCGAGCAGGCGGTTACGGGTGGTCAGGTGCGGACGGCGTCCGCCGCCGCGCATGGTCCCGGTGACGTGCTTCCAGCCGCGTTCGGTGAGGAACCGGTGGTCGCCGCTGGCGACGAGCGTGGTGCCGTCGGCCAGTGTGATCCGGTGGGCCCGCTTCACCGTTGACCACTTGTCGAGCACCGTGGTGACGACGTAGTGGCGGTAGGCGCCGCTGCGCCGGGTGCCGTAGATCCGGTCGCCGGGCTCCAGCTCGCTGATCGCCCTGGTGCGGCCGTCGGCCATCAGGATCGGAGTGTCGCCGCCCAGGCAGTAGACGCAGGCGTGTGAGCAGCCCCGGTAGGGGTTGATGGTCCACTCGAATGGCACGCGTGACTGGCCGGGCACCCGGTTGATGATCGACTTGGCGTGGACCTCGTAGAAGGTCATGCCGGCGAAGCCCGGGGTGTCGAACGTGCGGGCGACGGCGCCGGGCAGCGCCAGCGGCAGGGGTGGAGCCGCCGGCGCCGCCCGATCGGGAGTCCCCTCGTCCGGGGGAGCGGAGAGGTTGTCCCAGCGCATGGAGGTATTCGAACACGTGTACGACTTGATGGCAAGTGGGGCCCCAGGCTCGGGTGCCCACCGGACATGGGGCGCGTGGTTTCGCTCGCACTCCCGGAGTCAGCGCCCAATCCATCGTTAAACTCTTGCCCTTCTATGTGATGTGCGCGACGATTGGGGTCGTCGGAAGTTTCGACCACCATTGGCGTATTGCATGCGGCTATACGCCTTGACAAGGCGGGGGTAAATATGGCAAAGGCAAAGCTGATTATTCGGAGTGGCATTCTTGCCTTGGCGCTCGCGGGCCTGGCCGGCACCTTCGCCGCGGCACCCGCGCAAGCCCACGATGCCAAGTGGTCGAAGACCCGAAATGGCTGCAAGTATTCCGGAGGAGTCGTCAGCAACCACACCTACGCGTGGACGCAGAGGGACTCCGGAGGGTGCAGCGGCCACCCCTGGCTTTGGGTCATCTCGTGTGATGACGGGGGCCAGATCGTCCATTCCTCGAATGGCTACACTTCGTTGAGCGGGACGAAGATGTACCAGGTGTATCACAAGACGCAGGAGAATGAGTCCTGGGAGCTGAGTCACCTCACGTACTGTTGATCTTCTTCCTGGGACGCCAAGTCGAGTTGCTGGTTTCGCTGCGTGGTGGCCTGGGCTAGGGCTCTTCCATCGATCGATCCAGGCCCAGGCTTCCTCTCGGGCCTGGATCGATCGGCGCGACAGGGATGGGGCTCTGGACTGACCTGGGCCGTTGCTTCTTCGGGAAGGTGGAGCCTGAATCTTGGGAAAGTTGGCCAGAGTCGCCGTCTGCGTGCTGTTGTTCGTGCTGACGGGCTGCTCCACGACAGGGGCCGAGGAGCAGCGCAGAGCGCCGACCGCATCCAGGGCGTCATCGGCCCCGCCAAGCGCGGGAACGACTCCTGCGCCGGTTACAAGGCAGGATTACGAGGCGGCGGTCCGTAGAACGGAAGCCTGCGTCGCGAAGTCCAACGTCAAACAAAAGAACTACGGTTGGGACCCGGTCGGAAACGACGAGATGATCCTCTTGTACAAGTCGCCAGTAATGCCGACTGTGAAGGCCCTTGAGTTTGCGCAGAAATGCCAGGCGGATCATCTTGACGCAGTGCGCATCGGCTACCAGAAAAGTAATCCCCAATATATGGCGCCAGAGCTGATGAAGGCGGTGCGGACGTGCCTCAAAGAAAGGGACGTCCCTGTTACCGGGTTGGAGAAGGGCCCGAACGACCTGATTGAGTCTGTGCCGCAGAAGAGGTTCACAGTGCTTGTGGAGTGCGTGCACAGTCAGGCCTCAAAGCTCTTCCCGTCCGTACCCATCCAGTTCCCGTAAAGGGCGCGACTGGAAGACGGTGCCGCTCGGGGCACGAGAAAGGCCGGGCCCAATCGGTCCGGCCTTTCTCGTGCTGTCGTGGAACGTCAGTGGTTGTGCTCGGCCAGCTTCTTGCGGACGTCGTCCATGTCCAGCGCCTGGACCTGCTCGATGAGGTTCTCCAGCGCCGACTCCGGCAGCGCGCCCGGCTGGGCGAAGACGATCACACCGTCACGGATCGCCATGATCGTCGGGATGGAGCTGATGTTGAACTTCGCCGCCAGCTCCTGCTGCGCCTCGGTGTCGACCTTGCCGAAGGCGATGTCCGGGTGCTTCTCCGAGGAGCGCTCGTAGACCGGGGCGAAGCGCTTGCACGGGCCGCACCAGTCCGCCCAGAAGTCGAGCAGGACGATCCCGTCGCGCCCGGTCACCTCGTCAAAGTTGGCCGTGGTCAGCTCAACCGTTGCCATTTGCTCTCTCCGATCACCGCGGATTGTCGTACGTCCGGTGGAACCAGGGTCAGTCCGTCCGAATTCCCGCCGCGGGGGTGACGAAACGCTGAGCGCCGGGACGGTGACCCTGAGCACATCGAACACCATCTGTTCGCTCCGTTCGTGCGGAACGCAAATGCACGCCGCACTTGCGTGACGGGACGTGATGGGAGCGTTTCCAAGGAGATCACTCTCAGTTTCTGCTACGTCTCGGTAACTTCGGGCTTGACGAGCATCTATCCGGCCTGCGGAGATCGCTTATCGACCTCGTGTCGGTTACTTTGAGTAGTGTTACGAAAAGGTAAATGTGACCTCCGTCTCTGTCGGCGACGGGTGGTCGTACGGCAGAATTCTTCGCATCAGAGCGTGGGCGGCGGGTGCCGGGGAGGGCCCCGCCGCTCATTGCGTCCGGACCTCGGTGGCCCCCGGTGTGACATTTCCGCCGGGCGAGCGCCCCGCCCCTCGCCTTAACAAGCGATAAGGCATGCTGTGCCGAACTCCATCGCCGCCCGTGAAGGGGACAAGGATGCAGTTCGGCCGCTACTACGAGGAGTTCGAGGTCGGCGCGGTCTACCGGCACTGGCCGGGCAAGACGGTCACCGAGTACGACGACCACCTCTTCTGCCTGCTCACCATGAACCACCACCCGCTGCACATGGACGCGCACTACGCCGAGTCCGCCTCGCAGTTCAAGCGCAACGTGGTGGTCGGCAACTACATCTACTCGCTGCTGCTGGGCATGTCCGTGCCGGACGTCAGCGGCAAGGCGATCGCCAACCTGGAGATCGAGTCGCTGCGGCACGTCGCACCGACGTTCCACGGCGACACCATCTACGGCGAGACGACGGTGCTGGACAAGCGGGAGTCGGCCTCGAAGCCCGACCGCGGCGTGGTCGCGGTCGAGACCCGCGGCTACAACCAGGACGGCACGCTCGTCTGTGTGTTCCGCCGCAAGGTCATGGTCCCCAAGAAGGAGTACGCGGCCGCCGCCGTCCCGGACGGCGTCGACCCGGAGCGTCCCAGCTTCCCCGAGCCGCGCTGACCTCGCGTCCGTCCGGCCACCGGGCCTCGTTCTCCGTTCGGCGGGGACGGGGCCCGGACCTCGTCCGGGGGCATATGCTCGGGCTGGAGGTTCCCATGAGCCACTCCGTAGCCGGAGAGCCGCCTTCCGCCGGTCGCCGTGCCGCACCGCTCACCACCGCCGCCTACTCGGCGGCGGAGTGGGACCTGCTGACCGACCTGCCGGGCCGCGTCCTCGTCGCCGCCGCCTCACCCGGACCCGGGCGCCCGCCGCGCGGCGTCGCCGCCGGTCTGGCCGGCCTGGACGCGGTGGCCGCCGGCCGGGCCTTCGACAGCGATCTCGTCCGCGCCGTGGTGGCCGCCATCTACGCCCGCCACGACGGGACCACCGAGCGGGACGAGCGCCTCACCGACCTGGTCGACCTGCTGGCCGCCGCCCGGGCCGCGGTACGGGTGCTGCGCCGCCGTGCCGACCCGGCCGACTCGGCGGCGTACCGGCAGTGGGTGGAGTCGGTCGCCGCCCGGGTGTGCCGGGCCGGGCAGACCGCGCCGAGCCCCGCCGACACACGCTTCCTCGACCGGCTGGGCGGCGCGCTCGACCTGCGCTGACCGGGGACGCCGCCGGGCCGTACCCTCGGCAACCGTGACCGACGACCAGCTCGACGTGGGTGTGGGGCCGTGGCCCGGTGACCCGCCGGACGACCCGCGCTACGACCCGGAGCTGCTCACCGCCGGGGACCGGCGCAACGTGGTGGACCGCTACCGCTACTGGCGGCGCGAGGCGGTGGTGGCCGACCTGGACCGGCGCCGGCACGACTTCCACGTGGCGATCGAGAACTGGCAGCACGACTTCAACATCGGCACCGTGGTCCGCAACGCCAACGCCTTCCTCGCTGCCGAGGTGCACATCGTCGGGCGGCGGCGGTGGAACCGGCGGGGCGCCATGGTGACCGACCGCTACCAGCACGTCCGGCACCACCCGACGATCGAGGAGTTCGTCGCGTGGGCGCGCGACGAGCGGTTGCCGGTGGTCGGGATCGACAACCTGCCCGGCTCCCGGCCGATGGAGACCGCGGTGCTGCCGCGCCGCTGCGTGCTCCTGTTCGGCCAGGAGGGGCCGGGTCTGTCGGCGGTGGCCCGGTCGGCGTGCGACGCGCTGTTCTCGATCGCCCAGTACGGCTCGACCCGGTCCATCAACGCGGGTGTGGCCAGCGGCATCGCCATGCACGCCTGGATCCGGTCGTACGCCGGGCCGCCGCCGGACTGAACGCCGCGTGGGTCCACCGCCGGACGGAAATCCCACGTTCGTCGGCCCGCCCCGCTTGACGCCTCGCGGGTCCGGGGTGACGGTGAGGGTGTGACTGTCGCGGTGAGTTGTCCGAAGTGCGCGGGCCCGGTGCGCGAGCCGGATCTGATGCACGCCGAGCACCGGTGCGTGCGCTGCGGCCCGGTCGCGCCGCTGCACGTGCCGGAGCACATCAGTGCCGAGATCATGGCCAGCGTGGTGGAGCGGATGGCCGCCGACCCCGACCCGGCAGGCCGGCTCCGGATGCCGCTGTGGTGCCCGTGGCCGCTCCCGCCGGGCTGGACGCTCACCGGCGTGGCGTGGGCGGGCGACGACCGCGCGGGCGTACGGGCCACGCTCGTCGCCTGCGCCGGTCCGGCCCCCCTGGACGGTGGCCCGGCCGACCTGATCTTCGTCGCCGAGGAACCCGGCGTCGGTCTCGGTTCCCGCTTCGCGGGACTGCCCGGACCCGACCCCGGCCCACAGGTGGAGGAGGCGCTCACCGATCCCGGCCCTGGTCATCCCGAGCGCCTGCCGCACGCGAAGATCCGGGTGGGCGGCCATCCGACTCCACTGTGGCTCGTTCGCTCCGAAACGGATCGAAGCGCGTACGCCGGCGAGGCTCGGGGAATGTGGCTCCATGCGATAGCCTGGCCGGCGAGTGCGGGTCACCTCCTCGCGGAAGAAGTCGTGCTGCACGACCTCACCGAGTGGACACCGCCCGAACTCGTGTACGGCGCACCATCTCCGTACCTGCACGGGCGGGCCTGACCGGCCCGCCACGGCTAGTCGGAGAGCGGACGCAGATATTCACGGTAAGACACCATGCTGATACTCTGGGTGCCGCTGCGGTAAACGGACCCGGCGCCGCGCGAGAGGATGGCCCGCTATGGTCAAGAAGGTCCTCACCTGGGCCGGCATCGCATTCTTGATCTTCTTTGTTGCGTACCGGCCCAACTCCGCCGCCGACGTCTTCAAGTCTCTCGGCGGCGGCATCATGGACATCGCGCAGGGCTTTGGCGACTTCTTCACCAACCTCGTCGCCTAGCCGCCCATGGGAAGCCCCTCCGGTCCACCCTTCGACCCGGACGACCCCGACCGGGCACGCCGGGAGCGCGACACCGAGCCGATCCCCCGGATCGACCCGGACGACCCGGCCGGTTACGGCCCCGGCCCGTACACGGACGCGGACGACGCCGGTTACGGCAGCGCCTACACCGGTGAGGGGCGGTCCGGCCGGGCCTGGACGCGTGACCCGGACGGCTTCCCGGACCAGCCGATCTCCGAGGACGAGCTGGCCGGGCTGCGGTCCGACGCCTCCGGCATGGCACCCCGCCGGGTGCTACCGCTGGAGGACGAGCCCAGCTCGCTCGTGGCGCGTTACCTCTTCCCCACCGAGCGCTACCGGGGCGAGTGGAAGCGGCACTGGATCCACCTCACCACCCCGATCATCGTCGGCGTGGCGGCCACGTTCGTGCTCGGCTACCTCTCCGGCTTCCTCGCCGGGCGGGACGTCGGCGCGTTGACCACCGTCGCCGTGCTGCTCTGGTTCGCCGTGATGGGCTGGGTGGCCTGGAAGGTCGCCGACTGGTGGTACGACCGGTTCATCCTGACCAACAAGCGGGTGATGGTGGTCAACGGGATCATCACCCGGCAGGTCGCGATGATGCCGCTCACCCGGGTCACCGACATGAAGTACGAGCAGAGCCCGACCGGCCGCGCCCTCAACTACGGCACGTTCGTGCTGGAGTCCGCCGGTCAGGAACAGGCACTCCGAGTGATCAAGAACCTGCCCAACCCGAACGAGCTCTACCTGCGCGTGGTCGAGGAGATGTACGAGCCGCAGGCGGTCGAGGCGCGGCTGGGCAAGGAAGCCGACGAGGCCAAGGCCGACGACGGAGCCTGAAACTTTTCGTCCGAACATCGGATGAACTGCACACCTTCCGCCATCGACCCGACCGGGCAGGCCGTGGCATTCTGCCAGGCAGGACGGGGGGAGATGAGTGTGGTGGTGAGCAGAGATCCGCTGGAGGAGGAGTTCCGCGAGTTCGTCGCGGCCCGGTCCGGCGCACTGCTGCGCACCGCGTACCTGCTCGCCGGTGACTGGGCCACCGCCGAGGATCTGCTCCAGACCGCGCTGACCAAGACCTACCTCGCCTGGAAGCGGCTCGGCGGGATCGACGCCATCGAGCCGTACGCCCGCCGGGTCATGGTCAACACGTCCACCAGCTGGTGGCGGCGCCGCTGGCACGGCGAGCGCCCCACCGAGGTGCTGCCGGAGCGCGCCGGCGTCGACGAGATCGAGCAGCAACTCGACCGGGACGCGCTCTGGCGGCACCTCCAGGCGCTGCCGGCCCGGCAGCGCGCCGTGCTGGTGCTGCGCTTCTACGAGGACATGTCCGAGGCGCAGACAGCCGCGCTGCTGGAGATCTCCCCGGGCACGGTCAAGAGCCAGACCTCCCGTGCGCTGAACACGTTGCGCCGCCGGCTCGGCTCCGAGGCGGCCCTGAGCCTGCCCACGCCGGCCGACGCGCCCGCCGCGACCCCGCCTGCCTCGCCCGCCGCAGCCGGCCGGTCCGTCCCGCCGGCCCGGGGCGCCGAGCCGACCCGTATCCCGGCGCGGCAGCCCGCCGCCCGGGTGCCGCGACCGGCCCCACCCGCGGCTCCGGTCCGCCCCGCCGTCCCGATCGCGGCGAAGAGCCGATGAGCGGCACCCGGCAGCACGGTGACAACCGAACGGGCAGCCCGGAGCGTCCATTCCCCGTGAGCGACGACGAGCTGGAGCGGGCGCTGCGGGAGACCCTGTCCCGCCGCGTCGAGACGTCCCGCCCGCTGCCCGCCGACCCGGCCGGGGAGATCCTGCGCCGGGCGCGGCGCACGGGCCGGCGGCGCACGCTCACCGGCCTGGCCCTGGCCGGGGTCGCCACCGTTGTCGTCACCACCGGGGTGGCCCAGTTCAGCGCGCCCGGCGGCGACGGCGGCACGCCCACAGTGGTGCTCGGCGACCCGCCCGTCCTCTTCCCGTCCCCGTCGCCCTCCGGGCCGTCCTCGGTCACCCGCTTCGGGCCGGTCCGCGCCGAACTCGACCTGCTCGTCGGTGACCGGCTGGACACCAGCGGCGGTGAACGGCGGCAGCTGACCGGGGTGAGCGGCGTCGAACGGGCGCAGCGGATCCACGAGCAGGAGGGCTGGCTGCTCACCTCGGCGGCCACCGTCGCCGGCCGTACCCTCTGGTGGGTGCCGGTCGGTGGCGCCGCGCCGCAGGTCATGCTCGCCGCCGCGGACGCGGTGGCGATCTCCCCGGACGGCCGCCAGGTCGCCTGGCGGGACGGCACGGACGTGATCGCCGCCGGTGTGGTCGCCGGCCAGCTCATCGCGCCGGTCCGGATCGCCGCGCCGGAGGGCGCCGTGCCGGTCGGCTTCAGCGGCGACGCGGTGCTGATCCGGCAGCCCGGCGACGGCGGGATGAGCGTCTGGAACCGCGCGCTGGGCGGGCAGCCGGGCCCGGTGAACCCGGCCGTCCGCACCGTCTACGGCACCCGGCCCGACGGGCGGGTGGTCGGCCTGGTCGCCGCCGGCCGGGACCAGCAGCTCTGCCTGGCCCTGCTCGACCCGGCCCGGGACCTCGCCCCGGTGCGTACCGGATGCGGCCTGAAGCTGGCCACCGACGGACTCGGCGCCGTCTCCTTCGACGGCCGGTGGCTGCTCGCCAACGGCACGTCGCGCACCGCCCTCCTGGTGGACCTGGCCGACCCGGCCAGCCCGGTCACCCACCCGGCCGGCCCGGTGCTGGCCGGCGGCGTGGCCTGGACCCGGGGCGGCGTGGCGCTGCACGTGGACGCGAGCGGCGGGCTGGTCCGGGTCAAGCCCGAGCGGGTGCTGGCCGGTGACCGGCCCACGGCCTCGAAGGTCGAAGGGCTGGCGCCGGAGGACCGCCCGGTGGTGGTGGCCGACGTCCCCACGGTGCCGGACGGGGCGTAGCGTCGGGCGGGTGAGCGTCCCCGCCCGCATCGACCTGCATACCCACTCCACCGCCAGCGACGGCACCCTGACGCCCGCCGAACTGGTCCGGGCCGCCGCCGAGGCCGGGCTCGACGTGGTGGCACTCACCGACCACGACACCACCGCGGGCTGGGCGCCCGCCGTCGCCGCCCTGCCGCCCGGCCTCACCCTGATCCGCGGCGCGGAGATCTCCTGCCGGTGGTTCGGCGCCGAACCGGCGATCCCGCTGCACCTGCTCGCGTACCTGTTCGACCCGGCCGAGCCGCACCTGGCCGCGGAACTGGCCCGGGTCCGCCGGGCCCGCGAGGAACGCGGCGAGCGCATCGTCCGGCTGCTCCAGGCCGACGGCATCCCGGTGAGCTGGACGGAGATCCTGGCCGGCGCGGGCGGCGGCACCGTCGGCCGCCCGCACATCGCGCAGGCGCTGATCCGGGCCGGTCTGGTCACCACGACCACCGAGGCGTTCGGGCCGGACTGGCTCGGCGAGCGGTACCGGCTGCCGAAGGACGACATCGAGGTGTTCCAGGCGGTGGCGCTGGTGCGGGCGGCCGGTGGCGTGCCCGTCTTCGCCCACCCGAGGGCCAGCAGGCGCGGCCGGATCGTGCCGGACGAGCTGATCGCGGACCTGGCGGCGGCCGGCCTGGCCGGGCTGGAGGCCGACCACGAGGACCACGACCCGGCCGAGCGGGAGCACGTCCGCGGGCTCGCCGCCGACCTGGGACTGCTGGTCACCGGCTCGTCCGACTTCCACGGCACGCACAAGACGGTCCGGCTCGGCGCGCACACCACCGACCCCGAGGCGTACGAGCGGATCGTCGCGCAGGCCCGCGGGGTGACCCCTGTCGCTTCGAGCTGAAGCGATCCGACGGCACGGCTACCGTGTCCGCGTGGATCTCAAGCTCTTCGGCGAGGTCTTCGTGACCCTGCTGGTGATCGTCGACCCGCCCGGAATGATGCCCATCTTCCTCGCGCTGACCGGGCCGCTGCCCGCACGCGACCGGAACCGGGCCGCCTGGCAGGCCGTGGCGCTGGCGCTCGGGGTCATCGTGATCTTCGCGGTGGCGGGGCAGACGATCCTGGCGTACCTGCACGTCGACCTGCCCGCCCTCCAGGCGGCGGGCGGCCTGCTGCTGATCCTGGTCGCGCTGGAGTTGCTGACCGGCAAGGCGGACGACCCGAGCAACCAGGTCACCTCCAACATCGCGCTGGTGCCGCTCGGCACCCCGCTGCTGGCCGGGCCGGGCGCCATCGTGGCGACCATGCTGTTCGTGCAGCAGGCCGGCGGCGCCGTCGACTACCTCGCCATCGGGCTCGCCATCGTCGCGGTGATGGTGACGGTCTGGGTGGTGCTGCGCTTCTCCGGCGGGATCGTCAAGGTGCTGCGCCCCGGCGGCATCGAGGTGCTGACCCGGATCGCCGGTCTGCTGCTGGCCGCCATCGCGGTGCAGCTCATCGCCGACGCGATCGCCGCGTTCGTGACCCAGTACCTCAACAACGCCTGAGCGGGTCCGTCCGCTGTCGTACCCGGATGGCAGGATTCTTCGGGTGCGACGACAGTCAGCAGCCAGCGGCTCCAAGGCTCCCCGACCCCGCGCCGAGCAGTCCGAGCAGCTCGGCTTCGAGGGCATGCCGGAACGCCTGTTCGTCTGCACACCGAGCAAGCTCGGCGCGTACGCGGACTGTCCCCGCCGCTACCGCTACGCCTACGTGGACCGGCCCGCGCCGCCCAAGGGCCCGCCGTGGGCGCACAACTCGCTCGGCGCGAGCGTCCACACCGCGCTGAAGAACTGGTACGCGCTGGCCCCCGACCGCCGCCGCCCCGAGGTGCTCGGCACGCTGCTCAAGGGCACCTGGGTCCGCGAGGGCTATCGCGACGACGAGCAGGAGCGCGACGCCTTCCGGCGGGCGCTGACCTGGCTGGAGAGCTACGTGGCGGGCCTCGACCCGGCCGACGAGCCGCTCGGCGTGGAACGGGTGGTCGCGGTCAAGACCGCGGTGCTCGCGTTCAACGGCCGCACCGACCGGATCGACTCGCGTCCCGGCCCGGACGGGCGGCCCGAGCTGGTCATCGTCGACTACAAGACCGGCCGCACCGGGCTCGACGCCGACGACGCGCGCGGCTCGCAGGCGCTCGCGCTCTACGCGTACGCGGCCGAGCGGGTGTTCCGCAAGCCGTGCCGCCGGGTCGAGCTGCACCACCTGCCGACCGGCACCGTCGCCGCGCACGAGCACACGCCGGAGTCCCTGAACCGGCAGCTCACCCGCGCCGAGGACACCGCCCGCGACATCATGGCCGCCGAGCGCGCGGTGGCCGACGGCGCCGACCCCGACGCGGCGTTCCCCACTGAGCCGGGCCCGCGGTGCGGCTGGTGCGACTACCGGCGTACGTGCCCGACCGGCGTGCAGACCCCGGGCAAGGAGCCCTGGTCCGCAGTCGAGCGTTTCGCCGACCCGGAGTGAGTGCGCGACGCCGTCAGGCCGCGGTCAGGCGGGCGGCGCGTTCCTTGGCGGCCTGCTGCAACGGGCCCTCCCGGTAGCGCCGGGGCACCGCGGCCAGCGCCAGCCGCAGCGCCCGCGCGCTCAGGTCCGCCGACAAAGCGGTGGTGGGCAGGCCCAGCCCGCCGTAGAGCCGCAACGCCCACGGCGGCAGCATCCCCAGCGCGGTGGCGGCGATCCCGAAGTACGCCCAGCGCGGCGGACCCAGGTTCAGGCCGACCCGCGCCGGCAGGCTGAGCTTCCACGGGATCGGCGGCGCGGTCAGGAACAACGCGGTCTCGGCCGCCTCCCGGGTCATCCGCAACTGCGGGCGTACGTCCCGGTAGTAGTCGGCCACCTCGGCGGCGGTACCCGGCACGTCGTCCGGGTCCAGCCCGACCAGGGCCGCCGACCGGCGCTGCTCGGTGTAGTAGCCGTCCACCTCGTCGTCGGTGAGCGCCAGCCCGGACCGCCGGGCGGTGCTCACGAACGACTCGACCTCGGTGACGTGCACCCAGCGCAGCAGCTCCGGATCGTCGACGCGGAACTCCTCACCGGTGAACGGGTCGGTGGCGCGCATCCGGGCGTGCCGCACGCGCAGCCGTCGCCCGGCCGCCTCCGCCTCGGTCGTGGTGCCGTAGATCGTCGTTCCCACGTACGTCGCCGTGCGGACGAGCCGCCCCCAGGCGTCGGTTCGGTAGCTGCTGTTCTGGGCGACGCCGGCCATCGCGCGGGGGTGCAGCGCCTGGAGGTAGAGCGAGCGCAGGCCGGCGACGATCAGGATCGGTTCCTCGTGCACCTTCCACGTGACCGATCCCGGACCGAAGAGGCCGAGGTCTTCGGTGTCCACCGATCAAGAGTGCCACGCGCCGTCGTCGGCCGTCCTCGGTGCGGCGGCCAGTCGACGTGCGGCGGTCGTCGGTGCGGCGGTCAGTCGTCGGCGGAGCGGCGGGACTGGCAGGTAGGGCAGAGGCCCCAGAAGGTCACTTCCGCCTCGTCCAGCTCGAAGCCGTGCGCCACGTTCGGGTCCAGGCAGGGGGCGCTGCCGACCGCGCAGTCCACGTCGGCGATCTCCCCGCAGCCCCGGCACACCACGTGATGGTGGTTGTCGCCGACCCGGGCCTCGTACCGCGCGGGACTGCCGGCCGGCTCGATCCGGCGGGACAGCCCGGCCCGGGACAGGGCGCCGAGGACGTCGTAGACGGCCTGGGTGGAGACCGAGTCGATCCGCCGGCGGACCCGCCGGGTGATCTCGTCGACCTCCAGGTGACCGCCGGCGGAGAGCACGTCCAGCACGGCGAGACGCGGCCGGGTGACCCGTAGGCCCCTCGACCGGAGCAGCTCCTCACCTGTGGACATGGATCCATGACAGCACGGCTCAGGCGGGCCGACAAGCGAGCGTTGTTCACCCGTGGCCGGGGCCACAGGTGAACCGGCACCGCCGTGCCCGCGTGTATCGAAGAAGACGGCGTGACGCCGTACGCTGAGCGCGCCAAACCACCCACTCGCCGGAGGTGTCGGTGTTCAGGGAAATCAACGGTCTGCCCGTCCACGTGCTCGTCATCCACGCGGCGGTGGTGCTGGTGCCGCTGCTGGCACTGCTCGCCGTCGCGTACGGGGTGCTGCCCCGCTGGCGGCCCCGCCTCGGCTGGGCGGTCGCGGCGCTCGCCGTGGTCACCCCGATCGTCGCCTGGGTGGCGACCGAGTCCGGCGAGGAGCTGGAGGAGGCCCTGCGCGCGAAGGGCTACCCGCCGGACCGGCTCCAGCAGATCCACGAGCACGCCGAGTACGGCGACACGCTGTTCTGGTTCGCGCTCGGGCTCGGCGTCGTGGCGCTGCTGCTCGTGCTGTCGACGAGCCGCCTCGTCGCGGGCCGGAACCTGCCCCGCTGGCTCCCGATCGTGCTCACCGTCGTGGTGGCGGTGCTCGCGGTCTTCGCGATCGTGTACGTCTACCTGACCGGGGACAGCGGCGCCAAGATGGTCTGGGACGGCGTCGTCTGACCGGTACGGCTCAGAACAGCACCCGCGAGCAGAGCAGGCAGGTGAGCAGCACCAGCACCACTGCGACGGCGGCCCCGATGCCGTAGGTGAGCCGCTGCGCGCGCTGCTCCGCCTGGTCCATCGCGGCCATGTCCTGCGGCGGGAGCCGTCGGGGCGGTGACGGCTGCACGTGTACCGGTGGCCGCCAGCCGGGCGGCGGAGGCGTGCTCGGCGGCGGTCCCGCGTACCCCGAGGGCGGTGGGCCACCACCGGGCGACCCCGGCCACGCGCCGCCGGCCACCGTCCAGCCGCCCGCCGCCTCCGGCCGGGCCCACGGGCTGTCGGTGGCCGCCTCGCGTGACCACGGGCTGGCGGTCCCGGCCGGTTCGGCGGTGCGGTCCGGTTCACGGTCTCCGCCGGCGTTATTGGCGTCACCCGGCCGAGATCCGGGACCGGCCGGGTGGGCGTCCGCGCTGTCCGCGCTGTCCCGGGGGACCGCCCCGGGGGCGTTCTCCCCGGCGGGTGCCGGTTGGTCCGGGCGTCGCCAGGTCTCGTCGTCGGGGCTGCCACCGCTCGGCGTCGTCACGCCGTCCGACGCTACCAACGCCCCGGGCCGGTCGGCCGCCCGACGCGTCGATCACCGCCACCCCGGCCCGTCGCGCCCGGTGTGTGGCGTTCCGACGGCTCCCGGCCCGGTACGGCCGGGCTCGGGACGATCCGGCCGGTCCCGGGGATCGAGCCGGCGCCCCGTTCGGCGGTATCGTTGCTGCTCGTGACCGACCCCGCCATCCGGACACCGCGCGACGACGACGACCGCGTGGTCGACCTCAGCGACGACTTCGTGGTGCTGCCCGAGCAGACCAGCGACGACACCGACCGCGGCTGGGGCGAGCGCCCCGGCGGCAACGACGACTGGCTGCTCGCCGAACGCCCCCCGCACTGGGGCTGATCGCGTCAGCCGCGTACCACCACGGCGAATCGACTGCCCTCCGGCAACCCGACCGCCCGCCTGGCCTGCTCCGGCGGCAGCGCCAGGTAGAGCGCAGAGGAGCCGTCGACCGCGCCGGTGGCGCCGACCACGTCGAGCACCAGCGCGCGCGGAGCTAGCAGCGTCGGGTCGGGCGAACCGCCGGCCGGCACGACGAGCAGGTCGACGCGGGCACCCGGGCGCAGCACCGCGAGCGCGGCCGGCTCGGCCAGCCGGATCGGCACGCCGACCGCACCGGCCGGCAGGGCGGGGGTGCCGCCGGACGGCGACGCCGTCGCCGAGGCGGCCGGCAGGACGCGGGGTGGTGGGCAGGACGGCGGCGTCCGGAGCACCGCAGCGGCCAGGCCGAGCAGCACCGCGACGAGCGTCACCCGCAGCAGCGTCCGGCGCCGGGGCAGCCCGCGCCAGCGGACCGGACGCAACGTCGCCTCGCCATCCGCCACCGCTGCCTCCCGCCGCCGGTCAACCGTCCGACCCGCAGGCTAGGCCCGGCCTCCCGACGCGCGCCGCCCCATCGCCCGCCCCTGTGGATAACCCGCCGGCTAGTGGAAAACCGTTCCCCGGGGAGGCCCGCCGTCACCAGCGGACGTCCGGTACGGCTGGGACCGCCAGCTCGGGGAGGTTGCTGCTTCCGGGCTGGCGGATGCAGCAACCTCGCCGAGGTGGCGAGCATCCGCCACCGGCCGAGCAGCAACTTCCCCGAGGTGGCGAGCATCCGCCACCGGCCGAGCAGCAGCCTGCCCGAGCCGGCGAGCATCCGCCGCAAACGGAACGTGGCCGCCCCCGAGCGGGAACGGCCACGTGTCGCGTGCGAGCGGCGGGTCAGGACGAGCTGGACGCCGCCGGCGCCTTGCTCGCCGTCGACCCGGATCCGGACGAAGAAGACGAACCGGATGAGGAAGACGACCCGGACGAGGAGGACGACGAGGACGAGGAGTCCGACGACGACGAGGACGAGGACGACTCGGACTTGGCCGGCTTGCTCGTCGAGGCGCCGTTGTCGGAGCCGGACGGACGGGAGTCCGTGCGGTAAAAGCCGGAGCCCTTGAACACGATGCCTACCGAGTTGAAGAGCTTTCGCAGCCGCCCCTCACACGCCGGGCACTCGGTCAGCGGCTCGTCCGAGAAGGACTGCACCGCCTCGAGCTGGTGGCCGCACGCGGTGCAGGCGTACTGGTACGTGGGCACGTTCTCCTCCGGATCTTCGGCACGGCCTTCTGGCACTCGTGGACTTCGAGTGCCAATGGTGCGTCATGACCCCCGGGTTCGTCCAGCGGAAGCGCCCGGGCCCACACCCGGGACCGCCACCAGCCCGTCCGCCGGAGTGATCACACAGTGCACCGGGCGGTCGTGCGGCAGGGCGGGCACCGCCGGGACCAGCTCGCCGTCGTGCAGCAGCGCCACTGTCGGCACGGTGGCGGGCACCCGGGCCAGCGCGCGGTCGTACGAGCCGCCGCCCCGGCCCAGCCGGATGCCGCGGCGGTCCACCGCGACCGCCGGCACCACGACCAGGGAGGCTCCGGCCACCGCGGCACGCCCCCGGGGCGGTGCGGTCGGCTCGCGCAGGCCCCGGCCGGCGGCGCGCAACGACTCCGGGCCGGTGTACGGGGCCCAGTCCAGGTCCAGGTCCTCGCGCAGCACCGGCAGCAGCAACTCGGCGTCGGGCGGCAGCGCGGCGCGCAGCACGTCCGGCAGGTCGTCCCCGCCGGGCTCCGAGGCGACCGGCACGTACGCGCTCATCCTGGCCGGGCGCAGCCGGCGTACCAACGTCACCAGCTCGGCCTGGACGGCGGTCGCCGCCACCGCGCGGTCGGCCGCGGACAGCGACCGGCGCGCGGCGAGTAGCGCGATGCGCATCTCCCGCTTCGCATCGTGCGCTTCATCCGAAAATTCCGGCACGCAACACTCCTGACGCAACGCTTGCCTAATGGTCGCTCTGTGTCAGCATCGCACCAAGGGAGCGGAACTTCCGGGGGGAAGATTGACGCTACGCGGGCGGTTGACGGCGGCTTTCCTCGCGGTGGTCCTCGGCCCCGTCCTGCTCGGCGCGTTCTTCGTCGGGGCCACGCTCAGCGCCGTCGACCACAGCCGCGCCACCGAGCGGCTGGGCCTGGCCGCGGCCGGTGTCCGTACCTCGATCGACGCACTCTGCCAGCAACTCCGCGCGGCGGCCGACGCGGTCGCGCTGGTCGGCGACCCGGTCGTCCGGTCGCGCGCGGCCGACCAGGTGGTCGCCCGGGGCCTGGCCGCCGCCGTGCTGATCGCCGACGCCGCCGGCCGCACCACCTACACCACGCCCGGCGGGCCGGCCGGGCGCTGGCAGGACTGCGCCGGCGCGCCCGCCACCGGTGTCGCCGCGCTGGCCGCCCAGGTCCGGCTCCGCGACCCGGCCGGCACCGACCTGGGCGCGGTCGCCGCCGCCCAGCCCGTCGACCGGGCCTTCGTGGCGCGGCTCGCCGCCGTGACCGGCGTCGGGGTCACCCTCCTCGACGATCCCGGTGGCATCACCCACACGACCGAGGACCAGGGGGTACGCGCAGCGGTGCTGGCCGCCGCCGGCAAGGCGGACGGGAACCGGGTGACCGGGACCGGCGACGGCCGGTACGTGCGCCGGGTCGGCCCGTCTCCCGGTCAGCCGCTGCCGCTGGTGCTGTCGGTGCCGGGGGAACGTGCGCCCGGCCTGTACGGGGCGCTGATCGCCGCGGTCGCGCTCGCCGCCCTGCTCGCAGTGCTCGCGGCCTGGCGACTGGCCCGGGTGACCACCCGGCCGCTCGGTGAGCTGGCCGGCGCGGTGGACCGGGTGGCGCGCGGCGACCTGAGCGCCCGGGTGCCGGTGCGCAGCCGCGACGAGATCGGACGGCTGGCCAGCGCGTTCAACCGGATGACCCGGGAGACCGGCACCTACGTGACGGCGCTGACCAGCAGCCGCGACCAGCTCCGCAACCACCTCGCAGTGCTCGGCGACACGCTCGCCAGCACGCACGACCTGCAACGCATCCTGCGGGTGATCCTGGACAGCGCGATCGCCGCCACCGGTGCCCGGGCCGGCGCGGTGCTGCTGGTCGACGGCGACGGCGTACTCGTCGGCCGGTGCGTGGAAGGTCTGACCGGACGCCGGCCGACGGGCGACCCGGCCGACCCGGCGACGCTGCGGGTGCCGGTCGGCGCCGGGGTGCTCGGCGCGGTGGCTGCCACCGGCGAACCGCTGCGCGGACGGTGGGCGCCGCCGGACACGCCGACCGGGGAGCCGTCCTGCGAGACGTACGTGGCGGTGCCGTTCGCCACCCCCGGCGGCGCCGAACCGCGCGGCCCGGACCGGCCCGGCCATCCGCCCGCCGACGGCGACCCGCCCGGCTCGGCCTGCGCGGCGCTCGGCGTGCTCGTGCTCTACGACCGGCTCGGCGGGCACGAGTTCCACGACGACGACGTGGTGACGCTGCGGACGTTCGCCGGGCACGCCGCGGTCGCCGTGGAGAACGTCCGGGTGCACGAGGAGGCGCAACGGCTCTCCCTCACCGACCCGCTGACCGGGCTGTGGAACTACCGCTACCTGCGCGAGTCGATCCGCCGCGAGGTGGAGCGGGCGAACCGGTTCGGCCGGATGCTCAGCGTCCTCGCGCTCGACCTGGACCGCTTCAAGAACGTCAACGACACCTGGGGGCACGCCGCCGGGGACGCCGTGCTGGTCGAGTTCGCCCGCCGGGTACGCGGCGTGATCCGCGAGGTGGACCTGGCGTTCCGGCAGGGCGGCGAGGAGTTCGTGGTGCTGCTGCCGGAGACCGACGCCCGGGGCGCCACGATCGTCGCCGAGCGGCTCGGCGCGGTGGTACGCGACCAGCCGGTGGCGGTCGAGGGGAGCGGTGACGAGCCGGTGCGGGTGCCGGTGACCGTCTCCATCGGCATCGCCGTCTACCCGGACCACGCGGCCGGCGGCCAGCAGGTGCTCGACGCCGCCGACGACGCGTTGTACGCGGCGAAGGCCGCCGGACGCGACGGCTACCGGCTCGCCCCGGTGCCCGATCCGGTCCCCACCCAGGAGATCCCGGTGGTGGCCGCCGGCGTCAGCCCGCCGGACGGGCTGCCCCGGGCCGGCACGGCGGACCCGGCGGGCACCGTCCAGGGCGGCGCGTCTTCCGGTCCTCACCCGCCGCGGCAGAGCCGTGGCCGATAGTCTCGCGACATGTCGGAGCACTCAGCGAACCCCTCAGCGGCCCCCGGTCGCTCCCGCGCGGTCAAGGCCGTGATCCCGGCCGCCGGCCTGGCCACCCGGTTCCTGCCGGCCACCAAGGCGGTTCCCAAGGAACTGCTGCCGGTCGTCGACCGGCCGGTGCTGCAGTACATCGTCGAGGAGGCCGCCCAGGCCGGCATCGACGACATCCTGCTGATCACCGGTCGCGGCAAGACCTCGATGGTGGACCACTTCGACCGCCGGCCGGACCTGGAGGAACGGCTCGCCAAGAAGCCCGAGCTGCTGGCCGAGGTCAAGCGCACCGAGGAACTCGCCGCGATCTACACGGTCCGCCAGCCGGAACAGCTCGGCCTCGGTCACGCCGTCGGGTACGCCGAGTCGCACGTCGGCGACGCGCCCTTCGCGGTGCTGCTCGGCGACGAGTTCGTCAAGCCCTCCGAGCCGCTGCTGCCGGCCATGCTGGAACTCCAGGCCCGCACCGGCGGCGTGGTGCTCGCGTTCTTCGAGGTCGACCCGGCCGAGACCAGCCGCTACGGCATCGCGTCGGTCGAGCCGGCCGAGTCGGAATACTCCGACATCGCCGAGGTCGTCAAGGTCACCGGCATGGTGGAGAAGCCCAGCCCGGAGGACGCCCCCAGCAACCTCGCCGTCCTCGGCCGGTACGTGCTCCCCGGGAAGATCTTCGACGCGATCCGGCGTACCCGACCGGGCAGCGGCGGCGAGATCCAGCTGACCGACGCGATGGAGCTGCTGCGTACCGAGGGGGTGCCGGTGCACGCCATCGTCTACCGGGGCACCCGCTACGACACCGGCATGCCGCTCGGCTACCTCCAGACCGTGGTGCAGATCGCCGCCGAGCGGGAGGACCTGGGCGCCGAGTTCCGCAAGTGGCTGACCGAGTTCGTCAACAACGGTGACGAGACGGTCACCGCCGCGGTCCTCAACGGCATCCGCGACGCGTCCGGCGGTGCCGATACATGACAGCGACGGCCGACGCCGAGGCGGCCGCGAACGAGTTGACGCCGCTCGCCGACTACCTGGGCAGTGTGCTGCGCAGGTTACGCGCGCTGCCTCCACTCGACCTCGACCTGACCCAGGCGTACGGCAACGTGCTCGCCGAGGACGTGGTCGCCCCGCACTCGTACCCCGCCTTCGACCAGGCGGCGGTGGACGGGTACGCCGCGCGCTGGGAGGACATCTCCGGTGGGAGTCGGGGGCCGGGCTACGTCCCGGCCCCCTCCGGTATGCCCGGCGGCCGCAGCATCCGCCTCAACGTGGTGGGTGACCTGGGCGCGGCGAGCTGGCGACCGGTGCGGCTCACCCCCGGCGCCTGCTTCTCGGTCGCGGCGGGCGCGCCGCTGCCGATCGGCGCGGACGTGGTCGTCCCGGTGGAGTGGACCGACCAGGGCATGGCCGCCGTCGAGATCTTCCGCGCCCCCAAACGGGGGTACGGCCTGCGCCGCGCCGGGGATGAACTCGTCGCCGGCACGCTGCTCGCCCGCGCCGGGGCGTACGTCTCACCGGCCCTCGTCGCGGTGTTCGCCGCCACCGGCATCGGGCACGTGGTGGTGCGGCCGAGCCCGCGCGTGGTCATCGTGGCCACCGGCGACGAGCTGGTGGACGTGGGCCGGGGCAGCCAGCCCGGCCAGGTGGTGGACACCAACTCGCACGCGCTGACCGCGGCAGCGGCGGAGGCGGGCGCGCTCGCGTACCGGGTGGGGATCTGCGACGACGACCCGGAGGCGCTGCGCGGCCTGCTGGAGGACCAGACGCTGCGCGCCGACCTGATCATCACCACCGGCGGCACCGGCACCGGTCCCGGCGACATGGTCCGCCGCATCCTGTCCCGCCGCGACGGCGGGCGCGCCGGGCCGGTCGCCTTCACAGAGGTGGCCCTCTATCCCGGAACGGCTCTCGGGTTCGGTACGGTCGGCGCCGAGGAGGTGCCGGTGGTGTGTCTTCCCGGTGAGCCCGGCGCGGCGCTGATCGGCTTCGAGGTGCTGGCCCGCCCGGCCATCCAGCTGCTGGCCGGGGCCGAGCCGGTGTTCCGGCCGAGCGTCCGCGCGCACCTGCTGGAGACGGTCTCGTCCCCGGTGGGGCTGCGCGAGTTCCGGCCCGCGCACGTGGCCGAGCGGCGCGGCGGCGGGTACACCGTGCAGCCGCTCGCCGGTGGCCCGTACACGCTCTCCGGCCTGGCCGAGGCCAACGGCCTGCTGGTTCTCGGCGAGCGGGTCACCACTGCGGCTGCCGGGTCTACGGTGGACGTGCTCCTGCTGGACCGGCGCCGGTGAGCGCGAGGAGTGAGCTTGCGAGCCCCGCAGTCGCGAGCGAAAGGCAAGCTCGGTGAGGTTCCGGCGGGCGCCGGGGTGGCCGGCGGTGCTGGTGGACGGCCCGGTGGTGCTGCGGCCGTACCGGCGTTCGGACGCCGCCGCCTGGTCGGAGATCCGGCGCGCGAACCGCGAGTGGCTGGCGCCGTGGGAGTCCCATGTGCCCGGCGGCTGGTACGAGACGAACTCGCCCGCCGCGTTCCGCCTGGTGCACGCCGACCAGCGCAAGTCCTCGCGTACCGGTGAGGGCATGCCGTTCGCCGTCTGCCTCCGCGAGAACGGGCAGGAGCGGCTGGTCGGCCACGTGAACGTGGGCAGCATCGTGCGGCGGGCGTTCTGCTCCGGGTACGTGGGCTACTGGGTGGACTCCAGGGTGGCCGGTCGCGGCGTGATCCCGACCGCTGTGGCGCTCGCCGTGGACCACGCGTTCGGACCGGGCGGTCTGCACCGGATCGAGGTGAACATCCGGCCGGAGAACATGCCCTCCCGGCGGGTGGTGGAGAAACTCGGCTTCCGCGAGGAGGCCTATCACGTGCGCTACATGCACATCGACGGCGCGTGGCGGGACCACATCGGATACGCGATGACGGGCGAGGAAGTAGTAGCCGAGGGCGGCTTGCTGGCGCGGTGGCACCGCGTACGTGACAACCGCCGCTGAGGCGAACGCCCGGCGCGGCGCACTGTGAACCGGGTCGGCGGCCCGTAACCTCAAGTAACTGCAAGCTGTGGCAAGCGCTGCCCGCCCGCACGAAGTGCGCCGTAAACGACGGTAGACGGAAGAAGTTGCGGCGGCGGTGCTCGCCGGAGAACTTTGGTGACGGGAGGGGTGAGGGTGCCCACGTCGGTGCTCCTCGCCGTCCTCGCCGCCGCCGGTCTGCTCGCCCTCGCTCCGGCGCTGGTCCGCCGGTACGACGCCACCGAGCGGCTGGTGGCGGAGCGGGCGCAGTCGACGGCGCGGGTGCTCCAGCGCCGGCGTCGACGGCGCACCGTGCCCGGGCGGCGACCGCTGCACCCGCCGCGCTCCCTCGTCGTGACCCTCAGTGAAGACTCCGACACGGGCCGTCTTGCCCGTCCGGTCTCCGCACCGCCACTGCGCCGACGCTCCGGGCGACTCCGGCCCGTCTCCGCGGTGCCGGCCCAGTCCCGCCGACGGCACCCGCCCCGGCGACGGCACACCCCGGCGATCTACCGCCGGCGCCGGGTGCTGGCCGCGCTGCTGCTGCTCAACCTGGTCGAATTGGGCGGCGTGGTGCTCGTCGGACCCGGGTTCTGGATCAGCGTCTCGGTCACCGGCGCGCTGCTCGTCGCGTACGTCGTACACCTGCGGCAGCGCGCCCTGGCCGAACGCCGACGGCGGCGCGCGGACGCCCGGGAGGCGGCCTGGCTGGCCGCCCGCCAGGCCGAGGTGCGCCGCGAGCAGGCCCGGCGCGCGGCGGCCCGACGGGAGGCGCAGCGCCGGCTGGCCGCCCAGCGCGAGGCGGTCCGGCGTACGGCGATGGGGCTGGACCGTCCCGCGGACCTGCCACCGGCGGCGAGTGGCGGCTCGGTGTCCTACCGGCGGGCGGGCGGCCTGCGCGGACGCCCCTACCAGTCCGGCCGAGGCGCCTGACCGCCGTGCCGGCGCCTTGCTGGTGGCGATCTTGGAAGGTTTGGGCCCCTCCGGGGGCCTTTTCCTTCCAAGATCTACGGGGCGGCGGGGCGGTTCGCGTCGTGGGGGCGCGACCTGTTAGCCTTGTCGTCGGCCCGCCCGGTGAAAGCCGGGTGGGACCGACGCTGGTTCGCCGGCGGAGGGGCTGTGGCGCAGACCGGTAGCGCACCTCGTTCGCATCGAGGGGGTCAGGGGTTCAAATCCCCTCAGCTCCACCCAGTTCAAAGGCCGTCTCCCGTGGTGGGGGACGGCCTTTTCTGATCTTCTGCAGCAAGTGGCTTGGGCGCATCGTGAGGTGGGCGCTCACCCGCGGCGGTGCGACACGCCATGGCCGAGACGGTCTTCGCCACCCTCACGACCGAACTGGTCTACACCCGCGCCTGGCCGTGACGGCACGAACTGGAAACGGTCGTCTTCTCTTCCATCGAAGGCTTCTGCGGCCCACGGCGCCGGCACGGCCGTCTGGGTAACGTCAGCCCCGACGCCTACGAGAAGACCCGTCACGAGTCCCTGACACACTCATGAAGCTGTTGAGATAGACGTCCGAGTGGTCAACGCCGACACGACAGGAACAGCCGCTGCGACAGTAGTCGGGCGGGTCAAGGGCGACCGCGAGGGTGAAGGATCCGAAATCTGCTGTGTCGCGCCACCGACCAGCAGGCGAACAGCGCGCCGAAAGTCGGGTGCCTGGCGCCGTCTCGAGCCGTCTTCCAGGCCGGTTGGGCCACCTGCTCGGCGGCGTCGCCGCTCGCCCTTTGCGGTGTTTATGAGGGCGTTTGTTGCCGAGCATTAGCGTCCGAGACGGCGACAACCGGAAGTCTTCGCTATTCAAGAAAATGTTGTGACTTGTTGCCGATGCTTGGGATATCCAGTTTGTCGGCAATGGCCCCCGGGATTCGATCGGCACTCCTGACTTCCTTATTGTTAATCGCGTTTAGAGTTCCGGCCGACCGGGGGATCCGGGCGTCGTCGGCCAGCGCCCCACAATGAGCCGACAAACCAGTCGGGCCGCCCCGAACAGGCGCGATTTTGCCACCCGCTCGACCTGTTGTGGCTGCCAGGAGCGCCCGTACCGTTGCGGCACCAGCGTTCCGTGTGATTGGCCAGATGAATTGCGGCAATTGCAGGCGTGCTGATTGTATCGAAAATCGTCTTTGATGGAGCCATTTTCATCCTGCGTAGCGGTCGGCTTCGACGCGGTGCAGGACGAGGATGGCCTGCACGATCGCGGTCGCTCGGCGTGGGCAGCAGCGCAGCTT